>NZ_PSUC01000012.1:0-51052 GCF_002931635.1 Rathayibacter sp. AY2B7
ATCACCACGGCGACCACGTTCACCTGGTTCGCCACGGCGAGCACGACCGCCAGGGCGATGGAGACCCCGCGCGACCAGCGCGTCTCGCTGTCGAGCCGGATGAAGCTCCTGATGATCGCCGAGGCGTTCACCGGATTCGTCCTGCTGGCCCTCGTGATCTCGCGGGCCGTCAACATCCTCAGCTGACGACCGGGGCGATCCGCCTCCGGAGGGTCAGACGTGCGCGGGGGCGAGCGCGTCGATCGCGGCGCGGTAGGCGTCGATCGAGCGAGGCTCGCCCGGGGCGGTCATGAACGTGTCCCGGATGACGCCGGCCTTGTCGATGAGGAAGGTCGCGCGGGTCGCGTAGCCCTTCGCCTCGGTGAACACGCCGTACTGCTTGGCGACGTCGCCGTGCGGCCAGAAGTCGGAGAGGAGCGTGAAGTCGTAGCCCTGCTTCTCGCCCCAGGCGCGCAGCGTGTGCTTGGAGTCGACCGAGATTCCGATCAGCTCCACGTCGGCGTGCTCGAAGAGGGAGAGGTTCTCGCGCAGCGCGCAGAACTCGCCCGTGCAGGTGCCGGAGAAGGCGAGGGGGAAGAACACCAGGGCGACGTTGCGCCGCCCGTGGAAGTCGCCCAGCTGGATGCGCTCGCCGTACTGGTTCGCGAGTTCGAAGTCGGGAGCCAGGGTCAGCTTCTCGAGAGCCATCGGTCCGATGTCCTTCCGTGCGCACGAGAGTCGCGCGAGCACGAGGGGCAATGCTAGACCCGCTCCGCGCAGACTCCAAGGAACATCCCGTCTCCCCCGATCACGGGCCGGTCGACGCGTCCCGTCTGGCGCTCTCCTACAGTCGTCGGCGCTCATTCCTCGTGGATCACCACAGTGCGATTCCAGGTTCGGGGCACGGGAATCGCTAGGCTGACGGAGGTGCCCGCGCGCGGCTCGTCATCCGAGCCCCGGATCCGCGGATCCGCACCGCTTCATGAGAGTGATGTCTCGGGCACGATCTGCCCCCAGAGAGAGGTCGAGGGTGACTGTTAACGATCAGGACCCGTATTCCGTCGGTCACGTGGACTCGGACCCCGAGGAAACGTCGGAGTGGAACGAGTCGCTCGATGCGCTCGTCGAGGAGCGGGGCCGGGGTCGCGGGCGCGACGTCATGCTCAGCCTCCTCAAGCGCTCCAAGGAGCTCCACCTCGGCGTGCCGATGGTGCCCACCACGGACTACATCAACACCATCGCGCCCGAGAACGAGCCCGACTTCCCGGGCGACGAGGACGTCGAGCGCCGCTACCGCGCGTGGATCCGCTGGAACGCGGCCATCCTCGTGCACCGCGCGCAGCGTCCCGGCATCGGGGTCGGCGGCCACATCTCGACGTACGCGTCGAGCGCCTCGCTGTACGAGGTCGGCTTCAACCACTTCTTCCGCGGCCAGGACCACCCGGGCGGCGGCGACCAGATCTTCATCCAGGGCCATGCCTCCCCCGGCCCGTACGCGCGCGCCTTCCTCGAGGGACGCCTGAGCGAGCACCAGCTCGACGGATTCCGCCAGGAGAAGTCGCACCGGGGCGGCGGGCTCTCCAGCTACCCGCACCCGCGGCTCATGCCGGAGTTCTGGCAGTTCCCGACCGTGTCGATGGGCCTCGGCCCGATCAACGCCATCTACCAGGCGCAGGCGAACAAGTACCTCACCAACCGCGGCATCAAGGACGCTTCCGACCAGCAGGTCTGGGCGTTCCTCGGCGACGGCGAGATGGACGAGGTCGAGTCGCGCGGTCAGCTCCAGGTCGCCGCGAACGACGGCCTCGACAACCTGAACTTCATCGTCAACTGCAACCTCCAGCGCCTCGACGGACCCGTCCGCGGCAACGGCAAGATCGTGCAGGAGCTCGAGTCGTACTTCCGCGGCGCGGGCTGGAACGTCATCAAGCTCATCTGGGGCCGCGAGTGGGACGACCTGCTCGCCCGCGACACCGAGGGCGCGCTGCTCGACCTGATGAACAAGACGCCCGACGGCGACTTCCAGACCTACAAGACGGAGGACGGCGCCTACGTCCGCGAGAACTTCTTCGGCCGCGACCCGCGCGCCAAGAAGCTCGTCGAGGGCTACTCCGACGAGCAGATCTGGGGCCTGCGCCGCGGCGGCCACGACTACCGCAAGATCTACGCGGCCATGAAGGCCGCGACGGAGCACAAGGGCCAGCCCACCGTCATCCTCGCCCACACCATCAAGGGCTACGGTCTCGGCCGCAGCTTCGAGGGCCGCAACGCGACCCACCAGATGAAGAAGATGACGCTGGACAACCTCAAGTCGTTCCGCGACACCATGCGCATCCCGATCACGGACGCGCAGCTCGAGGAGAACCCCTACCTCCCGCCGTACTACCACCCCGGTCAGAACGACGAGGCGATCGAGTACCTGCAGGAGCGCCGCCGCGCGCTCGGCGGTTATCTCCCCGAGCGCCGCTCGAAGTACACGCAGCTGAACCTCCCCGAGGACTCGGCCTACGCGGTCGGCAAGAAGGGCTCCGGGACGCAGGAGATCGCCACCACCATGGCGTTCGTCCGCATCCTGAAGGACATCCTCCGCTCGAAGGACTTCGGCAACCGCGTCGTCCCGATCATCCCGGACGAGGCGCGCACCTTCGGCATGGACGCGTTCTTCCCGAACGCGAAGATCTACAACCCGCGCGGCCAGCACTACACGTCGGTCGACCGCGAGCTCCTCCTGGCCTACAAGGAGAGCCCGCAGGGCCAGATCCTCCACGTCGGCATCAACGAGGCGGGCGCCCTCGCGGCGTTCACCGCGATCGGCACCTCGTACTCGACGCAGGGCGAGCCGCTCATCCCGGTCTACGTCTTCTACTCGATGTTCGGGTTCCAGCGCACGGGCGACGCGATCTGGGCGGCCGGCGACATGATGTCGCGCGGCTTCATGATCGGCGCCACCGCAGGACGCACCACGCTGACCGGCGAGGGCCTCCAGCACGCGGACGGGCACTCCCCGATCCTCGCGGCGACCAACCCCGCCGTCGTGAGCTACGACCCGGCCTACGGGTACGAGATCGCGCACATCGTGCAGTCCGGTCTCGAGCGCATGTACGGCGGGAAGCACACCGACCCGAACGTCATGTACTACATCACGGTCTACAACGAGCCGATCGTGCAGCCGAAGGAGCCGGAGGACGTCGACGTCGAGGGCATCGTCCGCGGCATCCACCGCATCTCCTGGGGTCAGTGGGACGGGCCGAAGGCCCAGCTCCTCGCCTCGGGCGTCGCGGTGCCGTGGGCGATCGAGGCGCAGAAGCTCCTCGCCGAGGACTGGGGCGTCTCGGCGGACGTCTGGTCGGTCACCTCGTGGAACGAGCTGCGCCGCGACGGCATCAAGGCCGAGCAGCACAACTTCCTCCACCCCGAGGACGCCGAGCAGGTGCCGTACGTGACGCAGAAGCTGGCCGACGCGAAGGGCCCCTTCGTCGCCGTCTCGGACTTCTCGCACCAGGTCCCCGACCAGCTGCGCCAGTTCATCCCGGGCGACTTCGCGACGCTCGGCGCGGACGACTTCGGCTTCTCGGACACCCGTGCGGCGGCGCGGCGCTACTTCCAGATCGACGGCCCCTCGGTCGTCGTGCGGACCCTGCAGCTGCTCGCCAAGCGCGGCGAGGTCGACCCCTCGCTCGCCGTCCAGGCGATCGAGAAGTACCGCCTCCTCGACGTCAACGCCGGCACCACCGGCAACGCGGGCGGCGAGAGCTGACGGACGAGTCCGTGCTCTCGCAGGAACCCGCACCGTCGAGTGCGCGGGGTCCTGCTCCTTCGTGCGGGGAGCGTCCGGCCACCCGGCCGGGCGCTCCCCGCACGAAGGAGCAGACCCTCGCCTGGCTGCGCACCCTCGCCGGTGAGCTCTCGACGCAGACGATCAAGCGCCTCGAGGACACGCTGCCCTGGTACGGCAGCATGCCCCCCGGTCGGCGCTCGGCGGTCGGCCTCGTCGCCCAGGCCGGCATCACCTCGTTCATCTCGTGGTTCGACGACCCGTCGGCCACGCCGTGGATCGCGGCGGACGTGTTCGGAGCCGCTCCCCGCGAGCTGCTGCGCTCCGTCTCGCTGACGCAGACGCTGCAGCTGATCAAGGTGACGGTCGAGGTCGTCGAGGACCGGATCAAGAACGGCGGGGAGGACCTCCGCGAGGCGATCCTCCTCTACTCGCGCGAGATCGCCTTCGCCGCGGCCGACGTCTACGCGCGCGCCGCCGAGGCCCGAGGCCTCTGGGACGCGCGCCTGGAGGCGCTGGTCGTCGACTCGATCCTCACGGGCGAGGCCGACGACGAGCTGCCCAGCCGGATCGCCGCCCTCGGCTGGCACGGCCACGGCGAGGTCGCCGTCCTGGTGGGCACCGCCCCCAAGATGCTCGACGTCGACCAGCTGCGCCGCACGGCGCGGCACATGGACGCCGACGTGCTGATCGGCGTGCAGGGTAGCCGGCTCGTCCTGGTCATCGGCCGCGCCGAGCCGAGCGAGAACGCCACGGAGGAGACCGGCCCGCCGGTCGCGTTCCTCGAGATCGCGGAGGCGCTCGAGCCCGGCTTCGGGACGGGCCACCTCGTCCTCGGCCACGAGGTGCCGACCCTGGTCGAGGCGTCCCGCAGCGCCCGCGCGGCCCTCGCCGGCTTCGCGGTCGCCCGCTCCTGGCGGAACGCGCCGCGACCGGTCAACGCCGACGACCTCCTTCCCGAGCGCGCCCTCGCGGGCGACCCGCTCGCCCGCCAGAGCCTCATCACGCAGATCTACCGGCCCCTGCAGAAGCACTCGACCGAGCTGCTGACCACGCTGTGGGCCTACCTCGACAACGGCCGCTCCCTCGAGGCGACCGCCCGCGAGCTGTTCGTGCACCCGAACACGGTGCGCTACCGCCTCAAGCGGGTCGCCGAGGTGATCGGCTGGGACGCGACGGGCGCCCGCGAGGCGCTCATCCTCCAGTCCGCCCTCATCCTCGGCTCCATGAGCGACCCGGACGGCGCCGTCCGCCGGAAGCCGTCCCGCCGCTGAGGTCCTCCGCTCGCCGACCCCCTCCCGCCCCTGAACACTTGTAGACCCGCGACAAGCTCTTTGTGCTTTGTCAGTGGCTCCACGCGCCGCACGTGCGAGCGCAGATCGGAAGACTGGATACCGTGATCGTCGTCGTCGCCCCGGGTCAGGGCTCCCAGACCCCCGGATTCCTCGCCCCCTGGCTCGAGATCCCCTCCGTGGCCGAGCAGGTCGCCGCGCACTCGGAGGCGGTCGGCATCGACCTCGCCGCGCACGGCACCGTCTCGGACGCGGACACCATCCGCGACACCGCGGTCGCCCAGCCCCTGATCGTCTCCGCGGGACTCGTGAGCCTCGCCGCCCTCCTCGAGGGCGGACGGCGCGAGCGCATCGCGGGCATCGCCGGCCACTCCGTCGGCGAGATCACCGCGGCTGCCGGAGCCGGGGTCCTCACCGAGGCCGACGCGCTGGTGTTCGTCCGCGAGCGCGCCCGTGCCATGGCCGCTGCGGCCGCCGCCGAGCCGACCGCGATGAGCGCGGTCCTCGGCGGCGACGAGCAGGCCCTGATCGCCCGTCTCGACGAGCTCGGCCTCGAGCCGGCCAACTACAACGGCGGCGGTCAGATCGTCGTCGCCGGCGCGGTCGACGCGCTCGAGGCCCTCAAGGCGGAGCCGCTCCGCGGGACACGCGTGATCCCCCTGCAGGTGGCCGGCGCCTTCCACACCCGCTACATGGCGCCCGCCCGCGACTCCCTCGCCGGCGTCGCCGCCGGGCTGACCCCCTCCGACCCGACGCTCCGGCTCTGGACGAACCGCGACGGGTCGGTCGTCGACTCCGGTGCCGCGTTCCTCGAGCTGCTCGTCGGCCAGGTCGCCTCCCCCGTCCGCTGGGACCTCTGCATGGCGGCCTTCGCCGACGCGGGCGTCACCGGGATCATCGAGCTGGCACCCGCCGGCGCGCTGGTCGGCCTCGCCAAGCGCGGCCTCAAGGGCGTGCCGAGCATCGCCATCACGACCCCCGACGACGTGGACGCCGCCCGCGCCTTCCTCGACGAGCACGCCGCCTAGCAGGAGAGACCCCATGACGACCCCTTCCCTCACCCAGTCCAGCGGCAGCGCGTACACCCGGATCCTCGGCATCGGCGCGGCACGCGGCGACCTCGTCGTTCCGAACGACGACCTGATCGAGCCGATCAACTCCTCCGACGAGTGGATCCGCCAGCGCACCGGCATCATCGAGCGCCGCCGGGCCTCCGCCGACATCCACGCGGTCGACCTCGCGACCACCGCCTCCCTCGAGGCGATCGAGAAGGCGGGCATCCGCCCGGACCAGATCGGCGTCGTACTCGTCTCCACGATCAGCAACACCGTGCAGACCCCGTCGCTGGCCGCGCTCCTCGCGGACCGCATCGGCGCGAACCCCGCCCCGGCGTACGACATCTCGGCCGCCTGCGCCGGCTACACCTACGGCATCGCCCAGGCCGATTCCTTCATCCGCTCCGGCCTGGCCGAGTACGTGCTCGTCGTCGGAGCCGAGAAGCTGTCCGAGCTGGTCAAGTCGACCGACCGCAGCATCTCCTTCCTCCTCGGCGACGGCGCGGGCGCCGCGGTCGTCGGCCCCAGCGACACCGCCGGCATCTCGAAGACCGTGTGGGGATCCGACGGCTCCAAGTGGGACACCGTCGGCATGGACAACCCGCTCGCGGCCTACCGCGACGGCACCGCCGAATGGCCCACCCTCCGCCAGGACGGCCCGTCGGTCTTCCGCTGGGCGGTCTGGGAGATGGCCAAGGTCGCCAAGCAGGCGCTCGCGGAGGCGGGCGTCCAGCCCGAGGACCTCGCCGCGTTCATCCCCCACCAGGCGAACATGCGCATCATCGACGAGCTCACGAAGCAGCTGAAGCTGCCCGAGACCGTCGCTATCGGCCGCGACATCGAGACCACCGGCAACACCTCCGCCGCGTCGATCCCGCTCGCCACCCACCGCCTGCTCGAGGAGCACCCGGAGCTGCACGGCGGACTCGCGCTGCAGATCGGCTTCGGCGCCGGACTGGTGTTCGGCGCGCAGGTCGTGGTGCTCCCGTGACCGGCGCGACCCCACCCCTAAACTGACCTACGGTCACTGACGAACACCCGAAGAACCCCCAAGGAGAGAACCATGGCACTGTCCAACGAAGAAGTCCTCGCCGGCCTGGCCGAGCTTGTCAACGACGAGACGGGCATCGCCACCGACTCCGTCGAGATGGACAAGTCGTTCACCGACGACCTCGACATCGACTCCATCTCGATGATGACCATCGTCGTCAACGCCGAGGAGAAGTTCGACGTGAAGATCCCCGACGACGAGGTCAAGAACCTCAAGACGGTCGGCGACGCGGTCCGCTTCATCGTCAAGGCGTCCGAGTAGTCGTCGCCCGCGCACCCCGTCCTCGTGGCGGACACCCCGGCCGGCGACCGTCGGCCGGGGTGAGCCCGGCACCCACCCACACGGAACAGAGAAGCTCGTCATGACCAAGAAGATCGTCGTCACCGGAATCGGTGCCAGCACTCCCCTCGGCGGGACCGCCCGGGAGTCCTGGAACGCACTCCTCGCCGGCGAATCAGGCGTCCGCTCCCTCGAGCAGGACTGGGTCGCTCAGTACGACATCCCGGTCACCTTCGCCGCCCAGGCCAAGGTCCGCCCGGAGGAGGTGCTCTCCCGCCCCGAGGCGAAGCGCCTCGACCCCTCCAGCCAGTTCGCGCTCATCTCGGCCCGCGAGGCCTGGGCCGACTCCGGCATCACCGACGTCGACCCGCTCCGCGTGGGCGTCGACTACTCGACCGGCATCGGCGGCCTCTGGACCCTCGTCGACGCGTGGGACACCCTCCGCGAGCGCGGACCCCGTCGGGTCCTCCCGATGACCATCCCGATGCTCATGCCCAACGCGGCCGCCGCCGCGATCAGCATGGCCATCCCCTCCCGCGCCTACGCCCGCACCGACGTGTCGGCCTGCGCCTCCAGCACCGAGGCCCTCGCGAACGCCTACGAGCACATGCAGCTCGGCCTCGCCGACGTGGTCGTCGCCGGCGGCACGGAGTCGGTCGTCCACCCGCTCCCGATCGCCGCCTTCGCGTCGATGCAGGCCCTCTCGCGCCGCAACGACGACCCGGCGACCGCCTCGCGCCCCTACGACGTCTCCCGCGACGGCTTCGTCCTCGGAGAAGGCGCCGCGACGCTCATCCTCGAGACCGAGGAGCACGCCCTCGCCCGAGGAGCACGCATCTACGCGGAGCTCGCCGGCGGCGCCGTCACCAGCGACTCCTACCACATCACGGCTCCGGACCCCGAGGGCTCCGCCGCCGCCCGCGCCATGATCGGCGCCCTCGAGCAGGCCGGAGCCGCGCTCACCGACGTCACCCACGTCAACGCCCACGCGACGAGCACCCCGGTCGGCGACATCGCCGAGTACCGCGCCCTGCTGCGCGTCTTCGGCGACCACCTCCCGAACATCGCCGTCTCCGCGACCAAGGCGTCCACCGGCCACCTCCTCGGCGGCACCGGCGCGCTCGAGGCCATCTTCACCGTGCTCGCCCTCCACGAGCGCACCGCACCCCCCACCATCAACCTCTTCGAGCAGGACCCCCAGATCCCCCTCGACGTCGTCACCAGCCCCCGCGCCCTCGGCGACGGACCGCTGGTCGCCATCTCGAACTCGTTCGGGTTCGGGGGGCACAATGCTGTTGCCGCTTTCCGGACGGTGTAGCGGGGCGTAGCCCCGCTCCACCGTGCGGAAAGCGGGCTGCGCCGCTCCTTGCGCGGCGCAGGCGCGTCCGCTGGGGAGGGGGGCGGGGTTTCCGAGGGCCGGTGCGGTGCGGCGACGGTGATCCGCTGGAACGCGGATCCCCGGATACGCCTCGTGCCGCGAGGGATCTGCGCCGCCGTCTGGTGCGGGCTGGTGAGCACGCCGTGCTGGTGGGGAGCGCGGGCTTCGCCGCGGCTCGGGTCGGATGATCGGATCAACGAAGCTGTCCGGGTAAGAGCGCGGGCTTCGCCGCGACTCGGGTCGGACGCTCGGATCAGGGCGGCTGCGCTCGTGGGGAGCGTGCGCCACGCCACGCCACGACTCGAGCCGTCGGCGTCGTGCGCGACAGAGGTGCGGGCGGGTCCACGAGTCTTCCGACGCCCTCCGCCGGAACGCGGTGCTCCGCCGACCGTCTGGTCGACGTGCGCAGCGAGCGGCAACCGCGAGGTGACGACGCGACTTCGAGACGGACCTCTGCCGGAGCGGGGGTCCGCTGGCCGCCTGGTTCAGGGTGCGGGAGCGAGCCGTTCCCGCGAGGCGTATCCGCCGATCCGCGTGCCAGCGGATGGGCGTCGCCGGCCGCCGGCCGCTCCACGGAACCCGACCACCTCCCCGAGCCGACTGCGCGACGCCGCGCGAGGAGCGGCGTCGAACGGGCTCAGCCGACCCCGTGCATCCAGACGACGGGGGCGAAGTCGCCGCCGTAGCGGAAGGGCTCGAGCTCGTCCTCCCAGGCCTGGCCGAGGGCGAGGCGCAGCTCGCGGTGCAGCTCGATGGGGTCGGCGCCGGCGAGCTCCATAGCGGAGCGGATGCGGTCCTCGGGCACGACGGTGTTGCCCGCGCTGTCGGTCTGGGCGTAGAAGATGCCGAGCTCGGGCGTGTGCATCCAGCGGCCGCCGTCGACGCCGGGCGAGGGCTCCTCGGTGACCTCGTAGCGGACATCGGCCCAGCCGCGGAGAGCGGAGGCGATGACGGCACCGGTTCCGACCGGGCCCTCCCAGGCGAACTCGGCGCGCAGTGTGCTGCGGAGCACGGGCTGCTCGATCCAGGCGAAGTTCACGGCACGACCAAGAGCGCGACCTGTCCCCCACTCGAGGTGGGGGCAGAGCGCGCGGGGGGCGGAGTGCACGAAGAGCACACCCCGAGTCTGCTGCGCCACCATGGTGTCCTCCGTTCGTCCCGGTGCGTCTTCCCCAACGACCCGGACCACGGAACACTCTGCGGTGCGCCTTCTTCGATTATGACGGTGGACGTGCCACCACGCCCGATCATGCAGGAGCGGCGGACCTCCGTCAAGGCGGCTCGCCGCGCCTGCTCGACCGGCCGTGGGCGGCTCCTGCCTATACTCGGGTCGTCCGCGCCGCCGGACGCCGCACACCGCCAGACGCCCGCCGGGAGGAGCACCGTGTCCGTCCGCGACGGCCTGCTCGCCCTGCTCACGCTCGGCCCCGCCTACGGCCTCCAGCTGCACGCCGAGCTCCTCGACCGTGCCGCGCACCGGCCCCGGGTCAACGTCGGCCAGATCTACTCGACGCTCGAGCGCCTGCGCGAGCGGGGCCTCGTCGTCTCGGCCGGGTCCACCGACGACGGCCTCCCCCTGCACGCGCTCACCGACGAGGGCCGCGCGGAGGCGGCCGCCTGGCTGACGGGTGATGGAGCGTCCCCGGAGGAGGACTGGGACGACGTCCTCGACCGGGTGCTGCTGGCCTCGAGCCTGTCCGGCTCCGACCTCGCCGCCGTCCTCGACGCGTACGAGAGCTCGCTGCCCACCACCGCCGACGAGCAGGCGGAGGAGGAGGACGCGCACCCGCAGCGCCGCCTCGCCGCGATCGCCGCCCGCGTGCGGGAGGAGGCCCTGCGGCGCCTCCTCGAGGCGGCCCGCGACGAGCTCACGGGCGACGGGCCGGGACGGGGCGTCCGCGGATACGCTCTCGAGCGTCCCCGCCGGGGCCGTCGAGCCTCGAGCTAGGACGAGACAGGCGCGGGTGCCGTCGCCTAGGGTGGTTCGCATGTCCCGCACCCCCCTCGGTCTCCGCGTCCCCTCCCGGGCGCGCCGGCGCCTCGTCGCCGCCGGAGCGGGCACGGTCCTCGTCCTGTGCGCCGCCCTCGCCGCTCCGCTCTCCGCGTCCGCCGCCTACGACCCGTCCGACTACCCCTCGTGGTCCGATGTCGAGGCCGCGAAGTCGAGCGAGAGCGCCACCGCCGCCGAGGTCGACCGCATCACCGCCTTCCTCGCCGACCTGCGCGACCAGGCCGCCGCCCTCACCGACGCCGCCATCAGCCGGGCCGCCGAGGCGGACGCCGCGCAGAGCGCTCTCGACGAGGCGACCCAGCGCGTGAGCGCCCTGGAGGAGCGCGCCTCCGCCGCCCGCTCGGACGCCGACGCAGCGAAGGAGCAGGCCGGCCGTCTCGCCGCGCAGCTCTACCGCAACGGCGGGACCGATGCGACGCTCAACCTCCTCATCGGCGGCGACGAGTCGAGCGAGCTGCTCTACCGCCTCGGCACCATGACGCAGCTCACCCAGCAGACCAGCCGACTCCAGACCGCGGCGCAGTCGACCGAGAACCAGGCCGTCTCCCTCGCCGCTCAGGCCGAGCAGGCCCGGGGCGAGCGCGTCTCCCTCGCCACCGCCGCGGCCGACGCGCTCTCGGCCGCCCGCTCCGCGCAGGCCGAGGCCGACGCCAAGGTCGCCGACCAGGAGAAGTACAGCCAGGAGCTCTACACCCAGCTCGCCTCGCTCAAGAACACCACCGCCGAGATCGAGCGGGAGTACGCCGACGGCCAGGACGCGAAGTCGGCGTTCGAGGAGCAGCAGCGCCTCTCCCGCCTCGCCGCCGAGGCCGAGGCCGCCCGCCAGCGCGCCGCGTCGGCTCCCGCCGCGGCCGCGGCTCCGGCAGCGCCCTCCAACGGTGGAGGCGGCGGAGGCGGCCCGGTCGAGCTCGGCGACGACGACCCGACCGGCGCGCGCAACAGCTCCGCCAAGACCATCGCCGCCCTCGGCACCTACGCCGGACGCACGGACGGCCTCTCCCCCGCGCAGGCCCAGGCCTACGCCCGGACCGCTGTCGGCCGCTTCGGCTGGGGCGCCGATCAGGTCGACCGGTGTCTCATCCCGCTGTGGAACGGCGAGTCGGGGTGGCGCTGGAACGCGCTGAACCGCTCCTCCGGCGCCTACGGCATCCCGCAGGCCCTCCCGGCGAGCAAGATGGCCAACTCGGGAGCCGACTACCAGACGAACGCGGCGACGCAGGTCGACTGGGGTCTCTCGTACATCAAGAGCGCCTACGGCTCGCCCTGCAGCGCGTGGTCGAGCTGGAACAACCGCTCGCCGCACTGGTACTGATCCCGCGTCTCACTTCGCCTGGTCGTAGGAGTCGACGACGGCGACGGTGACCGGGAAGTCGACCTCGCCCTCTCCGAAGAGCGAGCGTCCGGCACGCACTGCAGCCTCGCGGACGATCGCGGCGACCCGCTCGTCGACGTCGGCGGGGGCGTGCACGATCACCTCGTCGTGCAGGAAGTAGACGAGGTGCGCCCGGCCGACCGCGCCGCCCTCGGCGCGCAGTCGCGCCCGCAGCTCGCCCATCCAGCAGAGCGCCCACTCGGCCGCGGTCCCCTGCACCACGAAGTTGCGGGTGAAGCGTCCCCACTCGCGCGCTCGCGCCGCATCCGCCGAGAGCCCCTCGGGGCCGGGAGGCGAGCTGCGCCCGAGCCATGTCGAGACGCTCTCGCCGCGCTCGCCCGCCCGAGCCGCCGCCTCGACGTGCGCGACCGAGCGCGGGTAGGCACGGGCGAGCCTCGGGAGCAGCCGCCCGGCCTCCCCGCTCGTCGCCCCGTACATCGCCCCCAGCATCGCGACCTTGGCCCGCGGCCGGTCGGGGACCACGCCGGCGTCGACGATGCCCTGGTAGAGGTCGCGGCCCCGCCCGGCGGCGGCCATGGCCGAGTCGCCCGAGAGCGCGGCGAGGATGCGCGGCTCGAGCTGCGCGGCATCCGCGACCACGAGGCTCCAGCCCGGATCCGCGGTGACCGCGGCGCGGATCTGCCGCGGCAGCTGCAGCGCCCCTCCGCCCGAGGTCGCCCAGCGGCCGGTGACGACGCCGCCCACCACGTACTCCGGCCGGAACCGGCCGTCGCGCACCCACGTGTCGAGCCAGGCCCAGCCGTTGGCGGTGAGCAGCCGGAAGAGCTTCTTGTACTCCAGGAGGGGCGGCACCGCGGGATGCTCGAGGGACTGCAGCTCCCAGGAGCGCGTCGACTCGACCGGCAGCCCCGCGCGCCGCAGCGCCTTGAGGAGCTCGGCCGGCGAGTCGGGATTGAGCTCGGGCGCGCCGAGCTCGTCGCGCAGACGGACGGCCAGCGCCTCCAGCAGGGCCGGGCGGCCGCCGAAGAGCGGGCGGGGGCCGAGCATCCCGGTGAGCACCCGGTCGTGCACATCGGCGCGCCACGGCAGCCCCGCGTGGGCGATCTCGCGAGCGATCAGGGCGCCGACGGACTCGGCGGCGAGCAGCAGGCGGAGCCGTCCGGCCTCGGCGGCGCCGGAGAGCGCCTCCTCCTGCCGGGCCAGCTCGAGGACGGGGTCGAGCTCGTCGGAGCCGCCCGCCGCCTCCTCGAACCCGATCAGCGTGTCCTGCGCGGCGGGGGCCGCGGCTCCCGCGTCCCACGGGTCGAGGGGGGAGCGCGCGAGAGCCGATGCGGCGGCGGAGACCGAGCGGCGGAGGATCGCGCGGGCCAGCCGGAGGTCGTGGCACCGGGCGACGACCACGCCGGCCGACAGCAGTGCGGGGTACCAGCGCGCGGTGTCGTCCCAGACCCAGCGCGGGCGCTCCGGCTCCCGCTCCCGGACGAACGCCGCCAGCTCGGCCGGGCCCCGGCCGCTCCCGGCCTCGGCGCCGCCGACGGGGTCGACCGCCCGCCACGCCCCCGTGGGGCCGCCGACGAGTGCGAGGAGCATCGGGCCATTCTCCCCCGCGGCGGACACGGAGGCCGCCGTCGCGGGGACGGCCGGGCCCCCTCTCGCTGAAGGAGTCACGGCGACGGCCGCGAGGGCGGGTAGCCGGGGAAGGGCTTCTCCTGCGCCGTCGGCGGCTGATGGGCCCACAGGGCGGCCGCGATGGTGTCCATCGAGCGGGAGTAGCCCACGAGCGTCCGCCTCTCCGGCTCGGCCGCCCAGGTCACCGCGCGGAACCAGGTCTCGCGGTACGGGCCGGTCTCGATGCGGCGCACCAGGCCGACCCGGCCGGTGCGCAGGGCGTCGACCATCACCCACTCGTCCTGCCCGCTGCTGCGCAGCATCTGGAGCGGACTCCACTCGATCATCGCGCCTCCCACCGGTCGATCCGCGGCCGTGGCGAGCACGAGCGCCGCGGCGTACACTCGCAGACTATCGAACACATGTTCGAACGGCCAACCGGGTCCGGCGAGTGAACGGGAGCACGACGATGGCGGTGATCGACGAGACGGCGCTGGTCTCGACCGACGGCGAGGGAGTGCCGATCGCGCTCGAGTGGCGGGGCGGGAGCTACCGGGTGACCGACCGGCCGACGGTGTGGACCTGCACGAGCGAGTGGTGGGCGCCCCTCGAGGGGTTCCCGCCGACGTTCGGGCGCACACCCGTGAGCATCGGCGGCTGGCGCTTCCAGGCGACGGACCTCGCGACCGGCGGAGCGTTCGTGCTCGACGTGGTCGCGTCGACGGAGCCGCAGTGGAGCGTGGTGCGGATCTACGAGTAGTGCCGGCGCGAGGCCGGCCGGGCGGCTACTTGTCGGCCGACCAGGGCGCCCGCGTCATGGCGATGAGAGCCGCGACTCCGGAGACGAGGCCGACACCGGCGATGGCGGACACGACGAGCCAGAGAACGAGTTCCATGCCGCCAGTCTACCGAGCCCCGGAGCGGATCCTCTCCGCCCCGCTTCCATCCCCCGGCTATGGAATAGCCTGGGCAGAGTGACCGACGCCCCCACCCGCGCGAGTGTCGGACTGCGCTCGGAGCGCGGCCCGATCCTGCTGTCCCTGATGATCTCGACCGCTCTGGTCGCCCTCGACGCCACGATCCTCTCGACGGCCGTGCCGTCCATCGTCGCCGACCTGGGGGGCTTCGAGCAGTTCCCCTGGCTGTTCTCGATCTACCTGCTGGCCCAGGCGGTCTCGGTCCCCCTCTACGGCAAGCTCGCCGACGTGATCGGGCGCAAGCCCATCATGCTGATCGGCATCGCCCTGTTCCTGGTCGGCTCGCTCCTGTGCGGCCTCGCCTGGAGCATGCCCGCGCTGATCGCGTTCCGAGCCCTGCAGGGTCTGGGGGCCGGAGCGATCCAGCCGATGGGCATCACCATCGCCGGCGACATCTACACGGTCGCCGAGCGTGCGAAGACCCAGGGCTACCTCGCGAGCGTCTGGGGCATCTCCTCGGTCGTCGGGCCGACGCTCGGCGGCGTGCTCTCGGACCTGGGCGCCTGGCGCGGCATCTTCCTCGTCAACATCCCGCTGTGCCTCCTGGCGGCGTTCCTCCTGATCCGCAGCTTCCGCGAGACCACCCGGGGCGAGAAGCAGCGGATCGACGTGGCGGGCGCCTCCGTGCTCGCCGTGGGCACCGCGCTGCTCATCCTCGGACTGCTCGAGGGCGGCAGCGCCTGGCCGTGGCTCTCCCCCGCCGGAGTCGGCGTGTTCGTCGTCTCGGCCCTCGCGTTCGCCGGCTTCGTCGCGATCGAGCGGCGCGCGGCCGCCCCGGTGCTCCCCCTCTGGGTCCTCACGCGGCGCGTGCTGATCTCGACCAGCCTGGTCTCGGTGACCGTCGGCGCGATCACGCTCGGCGTCACCTCGTACTTCCCGACCTTCGCGCAGGGCGTGCTCGGCAGCTCCGCCCTCGGCGCGGGCTTCGCCGTCGCGGCGATGACGCTCGGCTGGCCGGTCGCGGCGTCCCTGTCGGGCCGGCTCTACCTGCGCATCGGCTTCCGCAACACGGGCTTCCTCGGGGCGGGGCTCGTCGTGATCGGCACGGCGCTGACCATCCTGCTCGGCGCCTCCTCGACGCTGTGGGAGATCGCCGGCTTCTGCGTGCTGATCGGCGCCGGTATGGGGCTCGTGGCGACTCCGACGCTGATCCGGGCGCAGTCGAGCGTCGACTGGAACGAGCGCGGAGTGGTCTCCTCGACAAACTTCTTCGCCCGGAACATCGGCAGCGCCGTCGCCGTGGCCGTGTTCGGCGCGATCGTGAACGCGAAGGCGGGCGGCGGCGTCCCCGCACCGGCGGACCTCGCCGAGGGCACCCGCTTCGTCTGCATCGCGCTCACGGTCCTCGCCGTGGGAATGCTCGCCGCGGTCTGGGCGATGCCGAAGGAGGGGCGCCCCGCGCCGGACGAGGATCGGGTGGCGAAGGCCGAGCCCGACGCGGCCCGGCCGGACGCGGCCCAGCCGGACGCGGCCCGGCCGGACGCGGCCCAGCCCTAGCCGACAGGCGGCGCCGTCGGTTCTCGTCGTCAGCCGGAGCGGCGCGCCGCGGCCGTCGCTCGCAGGCGGTCGCGATGGGTGCGGCGCACCCGGTGCGTCCAGCGCTGCAGGGACGACCCCATCCCGGGGTGCCGCGCAAGCGTGTGCAGAGCGCGGTCGAACCGGCGGAGCATGTCGGCGAAGGCGCCGAAGGGGCGGGCCGAGATACCGACCTCGAGGTGGCGGTCGAGCACGATCCGGTGCCGGAGTCCGAGATGCACGCTGATCTCGACGTCGTCGTGCACGTAGGCGTCGTGCCGGTGCATCTCCTCCGCGATCTCCTCCCACGCCGACCGGCGGACGGCGCAGTTGGAGCCGAAGAGCGGCCAGTTGGCCAGCGCCGACCCCATCAGCACGAAGTAGGCGTCCATGTAGGCGACCCGCGCGATCACCCGGGCGATCGGGCCGAGCTCGTCGAAGCGTCCGGGACCGGTCACCGCTCCGACCTCGGGGTCGGCGAAGTGGCCGGCCAGGCGCGCCAGCCAGTCGGGTCCCGGGCGGGAGTCGGCGTCGAGCCGTGCGAGGACGTCGCCGTGCGCCTCGTCGAAGCCGTGCGCCGTGCTCGCCGGGATCCCGGCTCCGTCGTGCCGCACCACCCGCGCGCCCGCCGCCCGCGCGACGGCGGCGCTGTCGTCGGTGCTCCCGTCGTCGACGACGACGATCTCGAACGGAGCGAGCGTCTGCTCGCGGAGGAGCTCGAGCAGCTGCTCGAGGTGGCGGGCGTCGTCCTTCACGGGGACGACGACCGAGATGCGCCGGTGATCCATCCGCCCAGTCAACGCGATCGGGGCGCTCACCGGGGACACCGCCACACGTCTCGCGCGAGCCCGGACCTGTCAACCGGCTCCCGAGCGCGCCGGATCCGCTGATGGGATCGACCCGTGTCCGCCGGATCGGCGGCCCGATCGAGACAGGAGACGACATGACCCAGGGACCTCGAGACCTCCGGCCCACCCGTGCACTGGTGACCGCCTCGGACTCCGGCATCGGCCGGGCGACCGCGGTGGCACTGGCCGAGGCGGGCATGGACGTCGGCATCACCTGGCACAGCGACGAGGAGGGCGCGCAGGGCACGGCGGAGGAGGTGCGCTCCCTCGGCCGGCGCGCCGAGATCGCGCGCCTCGACACGACGGATCTGGAGGGCGCGGGCGACGTGATCGACGACCTCGTGGATCGACTGGGCGGGCTCGACGTCGCCGTCAGCAATGCGAGCGGAGGCGGGGGCGAGCCCTTCCTCGAGCAGAGCCTCGACAGCTGGCGCTCGACCGTCGCCCTGAACCTCGACGGAGCGTTCGTCTGCCTCCAGCGCGCCGCGCGGCGCATGGCGGCTCAGGGCACGGGCGGCAGGATCATCGCGGTCACCAGTGTCCACGAGCACCAGCCGCGGGTCGGCTCTGTCGCCTACACCGCTGCCAAGCACGGGCTGGGCGGCCTGCTGAAGGTCGCCGCACTCGAGCTCGGCTCCCTCGGCATCACCGTCAACGCCGTCGCCCCCGGGGAGATCGCGACGCCGATGGACGACGCCGAGGACGTGGACCCCGTCACGATCGACCGCCCCGGCATCCCCCTCGGCCGCCCCGGCGACGCCCGCGAGATCGCGGCGGTGGTCGCCTTCCTGGCCTCTCCCGCCGCCTCCTACATCACCGGATCCTCATACGTCGTGGACGGCGGGATGCTGCAGATGGGGCCGCAGGCCGGCTCCCACCTCCGGCAGGACGACTGGCGCGAGGCCTGAGCCGCCGACCACGGCGCCCGCCCGCCGGGTACTCTCGAAGAGGTGCTCCGGCGGGCGGGGCGCCTGCTCCGGGATGTAGGTGACGCACGTGTGGTTCCGGCGTCGACGCAGGTTCAAGATGGAGCCGTACGACCCCGATGAGAACCCGTCGCGCGAGCCCGCCTCCGTCGAGGAGGCCGCCGAGGAGGGCCTGATGCTCGCGCAGTACGCGAGCCGGATGGCCGTGAAGAACCGTGTGCTGATGGACGGCCTCGGTGCTGACGTCCCCTTCGACTCGGGCCGCTACTCCGTCGTCGCCGCGGAGGAGCTCGAGAAGCTGGCGCGCGAGTCCGAGGCGGCCGCCGAGCGCCTGCGCGGCATCGCCGCCGACGTGACCTCCGTAGGCGGCCGCTCCGACCACGTGCACGACTACCGCTCGGCCGACGTCGACAACCTCGACCACCGCGAGCGGCTCTCGCTCCTGGTCGCCGACTCCCTCCACAGGCGGGCGCAGGACGAGGAGTACCTCGCGACGCTCGTCGACGACGCCCGTCAGGACGCGTGGCGCGAGCTCGCGCAGTCGATCGAGGAGACCCTCGACCGCACCTCGCGGATCGACCCGGACGACGAGGAGTACCGCCGCGACCGCTCGGTGCGGATGGCGCTCGTGGTCGTCGACGACCTGGTCAAGCTGGCGGAGGAGCGCGGCGTCAGCCTCGAGGACTGACGGGCTCGTCGTGAGACGGGACGAGGCTCAGGCCCAGCCGGCGCGGAACGACTCGGTCGCCTCGGCGGAGCGCTCCCGGACCGACTCCAGCAGCTCCTCCATGGTGGAGCTGCGGAGGAACGCGAGGCGGTCGAGCTCGGTGACCGGTGCGACGCCGGCGAGCTGCCAGGCGTGCGCGGCCGGATCCTCGGCGAGCTCGACGACCGCGCCGTAGCGCTGCTCGACGAACTCGCTCGCGACCGCCAGTGCCGTGCGGACCGCCGACTCCGCCGCAGCCAGCGCGGGGGCGTGCTTCTCGTCCCACTCCAGATCGGGCAGCAGGCGGACCTCGGCGCGCGGGTACGGGTCGTCCTCGTACCAGCGGACGACCTCGAAGCGCTCCTCGCCCACGGAGTCGAGCGTGACGAACGACTCCGCCCCGTCGATGTTCAGGATGCGCGCGCGGGCGCCGACCGCGAACCGCTGGTCGCCGCCGCCCACCTCCTGGCCGCGCTCGATGAGCACGACGCCGAACGCGAGGGTCTCGTCCTCGAGGACGTCGCCGAGCATCCGCAGGTACCGCGGCTCGAACAGCCGGAGCGGGAGCGGCATGTGCGGCAGGAGCACGGAGCCGAGCGGGAACATCGGAAGATCAGGCACGGGATCAGGCAATCACGTCGAGCGGAGAGCGGCCAGTACGGGCGCGGCGCGTCGGGACGTGCTAGCGCATCGCGCCACCGTGTCGTCCGCTCGCGGATGCTCGCCACGCCCCGGACGATCTCCGACGGCCCGGCCTCACCCTCGAGGCTCCCACTCAGACTGGGAGCATGGATCTCGCTGACCTCCGAGCCGTCGTCCGAGCGGACCTGGCCGCCAAGGGCCACGCCTCCGACCGGCTCACCGTCCTCGTCCTCCGGCTCGGGCAGTACTCGAGCTCTCGGAGGTCCCGGCTCCCCCTCCACCTCGTCTACCGCCTCGTCGATCTCGTCTGGACCCGCATGATCGTCGGAGCCGAGCTGCCGCCGACCGCTCAGGTCGGGCCCGGCCTGCGTCTCCCCCACTGGGGCCGCGGCGTGATCCTGCACCCGCGCACGGTCATCGGGAGGAACGCGTTCATCTACCACGGCGTCACCATCGGCGAGTCGAAGGGTCGGACGCCCGTGATCGGCGACGACGTCTACATCGGCGCCCGCGCGACGATCGTCGGGGACGTGACCGTCGGCGACCGTGTGCGGATCGGAGCCGGCGCCGTCGTCGTCCGCGACGTCGCCTCCGACTCGTCTGCGGTCGGCGTGCCGGCGAGGACCGCGTCGGCGGCGTCCTGAGGCACGGCCCGTCGGCCTGACGGGGCCGGACCGTCCGCTCCGACGAGAACGACATCAGGTGGAGGCCCGACCCGGCGCTGGAGAGAAGGAACCACCGCGGGTGGAGCGGAGTAGTCCAGATGTACAAGCTGCACGTGTTCCCGGCGCTGGGCGCCCGCCGCATCAGCACCATCACCAGCGAGGACATCGAGAAGTGGGTGTCGAAGCTCGCCCAGACCCCGACCACCCGCGGCGACGCAACGCTCCATCCCAGCACCATCAAGCACGCCGTCGTCTCCGCCAACAAGGTGTTCCGCTACGCCATCAAGCACCGGCTCATCGTGCACAACCCTGTGACCGGCGTGGACCTGCCGAAGGTCCAGCACGCCCAGACGTTCGAGGCGTTGTTCCTGTCGCCCGCGGAGGTGACCGCGCTCGGGGCCGCGCTGGACGACCACGCGCCGGACGGGCTGTTCGTGCGGCTGGCCGCATACACGGGCCTCCGCAGCGGCGAGATTCAGGCGTTGCAGGTCCGCGACGTGAACCTCATGCGCCGGCAGTTGGAGGTTCGGCGGACGCTGGTCCGCACCAGCGAGGGCTTCCGCGAGGACTCCCCCAAGTCCGTCATGTCCATCCGGTCTGTGCCGCTACGGCGTGAGCTGGCGGACGAGCTGGCCGAGTACCTGGCCGCCCACCCGCGCGCCACCGAGCCGACCGCGTCGCTGTGGCCGGGGCGCAACTACGGCGGGTACGGGGACTCCCGCGGCGGGCTCGACTGGTCCAAGCGCATGGACTACAACTCGTTCTACCGGCGCCGGTTCCGCGACGCCGCGAAGGCCATCGGCCAGCCGGACCTGCGCTTCCACGACCTCCGCCACACCGCAGCGTCGCTGTTCGCGGCGTCCGGGATGCCGCTCGCCCGGGTCGCCCGCATCCTGGGCCACGCCGACACTGCGACCACCTACAAGGTGTACCTGCACTTCTTCCCCGACGACCACGCCGCCGACATGGACCGCCTCGACGCGTATCTCGCGCCCGACCGCGGCCGAAGTGGCGCCGCTCGCACCATCGCTTGAACTCCTATCCAGATGCAACTATGTGACACTGGTCTTATGGCTTCCACGACTTGCAGCTTCTGTAAACGTTACACACACATGACAATCCAATGGGCGACTATGTACCATCTCGAGTACCCCAGTCCGGACGGATTGGTTCACGGACGCATAGTCGAGGGGATTGCGACTTGCGATTCATGTGGACGCACGAGCATGGGATCAAGCTTTGACCCGGCGGAAGTATCCAGCGACGCAAGGTTCAATCTCGCTGAAACTCGGGAGGACTCCGTAAGGTGGCTGCCACGTGTCGGAGAATCACCAATTTTCGAGGATGTTCCTTCACACATCGCACAGGCCGCTCAGGAAGCTCACAGCGCGGCAAGCATTAGTGCATTCATGGCAGCGATCCTGATGGCGCGTACCGTCGTAGAAGCGACCGCCAAAGAGAAAGACGTAACCAAGGGGAACTTGCTCTCGAAGATCGACCGGATGGCAGAACTCAACATCATCCGACAGGATACTAAAGATGCCGCGCATGAGATACGGCTTCAAGGAAACGAGATGGCGCACGGAGATATCACCACTCAGCCCACCGAGGAAGATGCTGGGGAGATACTCGACCTCATGGATGAGATTTTGAACGAGGTATTCCAGGGCCCGGCTCGGACGGCGCGGATCAAGGCTCGACGTATGGGGACGCTCTAGTTACCTTCGCCGATAACCTGGCGCCCCACGGCGTCAGGGTGCACCTCGAAGCCGAACGCCTTGTTGTGGTCACCAAGCACGCCGTGGCGACCGAGAACCGCGATCGCCTCCCACCAACGATGCAAGCTGTCTGCGATGGCGTTGTTGATGTCGCGAGTGAGCTGGTCAAAGGCCATGTTGTCGCCAGCGAAGCCAGCGTCTCGCAACGCTTGTAGCTCCGGCGACGCGTCAATCGCACAGTTCTCGACAAGGGTCCACTTCTCGGAGGGGCTGTCCCAAGACTGGGGTTCGTCCGCGAGCAAGTCCAAGTTGTAGAACCGGCCCGACCGTCCGTAAGCATCGAGCGCATCGAGCAGTACCGGCCACACGGGATCGGCCTCAACCGCGTTGAACAGACCCTGGATGTAGTCCTCGTAAGACTTCCCGACGATCCCCGCCTGGAGCTTGCCGCGGAGCATCCGGTCGAGGTTCGCCGTGCCGTGGCCGAACTCTCGCTTCATGACGGTCTTGGTGGGCCACGCGCCATGCTCATCCAGGGCGACGAGTCCCACGGCGACCTTGAGCAGCTTCTCGACGCCGATGGAGAGCATCGTCATGATCGGGTCGCGCATCGTGTCAACGAACGCCGCGCCGCGAACGGCTCGCTCGCCGTAGGCCAGCAGGTGCTTCGCGGAGTCGATTTCTTCAATCAGGGCCATCTTCTGCCGCTGACTCAAACCTTCAAAGTGTGCCATCGCCAGAGTGTGGCAGCCACCGCATCGAGCCCGCTACCAACCGAGGAGATCAGACCCGCGGAGGGGTTTCGGAGGGGTTCTGCTCTTGCAGCTTCCGACCCGAGGGCCCTACTCCCCAGTGTTTACTTGGTAGGGCGTACGGGACTTGAACCCGTGACCGACGGATTATGAGTCCGCTGCTCTGACCGGCTGAGCTAACGCCCCGCGGCGGCCGTCCGAGCGGCCGTCAGGTGGCGGCGGGTGCGGACGCTGCGTCGGAGGCCGGATCGGCCACCGGCTCCCCACGATACAGGCTCTCGAAGGTGCTGATCGTGCGGTTGATGTCGTGCGCGGCGACGATTTGGAGGGAGGCGCGCTTCATCGCCTCGAGGTCCTCCTGGTCGGCCGTGAGCACGGCGGTGAGGCGGTCGGCGAGGGCCTCGGCGCTGCCCGGCGCGAAGAGGTAGCCGTTCTCGCCGTCGTGGACGAGGTGCGGGAGGGCCATCGCGTCGGCGGCGACGACGGGGAGGGCCGAGGCCATCGCCTCCATCGTCGCGATGCTCTGCAGCTCGGCGATGGACGGCATGGCGAACACGGTGGCGCGGGTGTACGCCTCCTTGAGCTCGGCGTCCGAGACGTAGCCGGTGAAGCGGACGCGGTCGGCGATGCCGAGGGTCGCGGCGAGCTGCTGCAGGTTGCGCATCTGGTCGCCGCCGCCGACGATCTCGAGCTTCGCGTCGAGTGCCGGATCGAGCAGGGCGACGGCGCGGAGCAGGACGTCGATGTGCTTCTCGCCGGTCACGCGGCCGACGAAGAGGATCGAGTCGCCGGCGCGGGCCGCGAAGTCGGGCGTGTAGTTGTCGGCGTCGATGCCGCAGGAGATGGCGTGGACGCCCCGGAGGCCCGTGTACTTCTCGAGGAACTGCGCGGCCTTGCGGGTCGGTGTGGTGACCGCCTCCGCCCGGCCGAAGGTGCGGCGCGCGGCCCGCCAGGCCATCGCCACGGCCTTGGCCTGCACGGCCTTCGGCAGGAGGGTGAACTCGAGCATGTTCTCGGGCATGAAGTGGTTCGTGCCGACGATGCGGATGCCGCGCTTGGCCGCCTCGATCCCGAGACCGCGGCCGACGATGATGTGCGACTGGAAGTGCACGACGTCGGGCTTCACCTCGTCGAGGATGCGCGCGCTGTTCTGCCGGATCCGCCACGGCATCGCGAAGCGCAGCCAGTCGTGCGGGTACCAGCGCCAGCTGTAGAGCCGGTGCACGATGATCCGCTGGCCCTCGTGCGTCTCGACCCGGGTGCCGCTCCAGCCGTCGGCCGAGGGGGCGACGACGTGGACCTCGTGGCCGCGCTGCGCGAGACCGGCGGCGAGGCGCTCGGCGAACTTCGCGGCTCCGTTCACGTCGGGAGCGAAGGTGTCGCAGCCGATCACGACCGTCAGCGGTCGGGAGTCGGGCGATCCCGGTCGGGACGCGTCGCGGGGATCTGACACGGGAGGTCCTATCGGTGTCGTGCCGCTCGGGGAGAGAAGGGAGCGATCGGCGGAGGTCGGTCGGTTTCGTGGCTCTCGGCGCGGACCCATTGTAGGCAGAGGAGTCCTCACCACTCGGGATCCCGCGCCGTCAGCGCGCCTGCGGGTGGTGCTTGGCGAGGAGGAAGACGCCGTAGATGGCGACGGCACCGGCTGCGATGAAGAGCGGGATCGCCCACGGGGCCGCGTACTGCGCCTCCCCGAGCACGACGATGCCGATCGCGACGGCCACCAGCGGGTCGATGACGGTCAGGCCCGCGACGACGAGGTCCGGCGGGCCGGAGGAGTAGGCGTTCTGCACGAAGTACCCGCCGAGCGCGGTCGCGGCCAGGAGCGCCACGATGCAGACCACCGTCAGCGGGTCGAACTCGCCGTACTTGATGCGGTTGAGCACGACCTTCGCGAGAGTCGCCACGAAGCCGTAGACCACTCCGGCGCCCACGATGTAGAAGATCGCCTTCGCTCCGCGGCGGAAGACGCGGAAGGCGATGACGAAGACCGTGAGCACCACGGCGAGGATCACGAGGATCGTGATGAGCTCGGGCGTCTGGATCGACTTGTCGACCGCGTTGAACGCCGCCACGAGGACGAACGTGCCGACGCCTCCGACGCAGAGCACGATCGCCCGGATCGACGCCGCGTTCAGGCGCACCCGGCTGACCCGCGCGTTCACGACCGCGGTGATCACGAGCGCCACCGCTCCGAGCGGCTGCACCACGATGAGCGGGGAGAAGCCGAGGCTCGTCAGCTGGAAGACGATCGCGAGGCCGAGGAGCAGGGTGCCGATCACCCACGAGGGGCGCGAGAGCAGCGCGACCAGCTGGCCGCCGCTGAGCCCGGAGGAGCCGGAGCGCTTCGAGAACCGCTCCACCTTCGCCACTCCCCGGTGCTGGAACTGCGCGCCGAGGGAGAGGAACACCGCGCCCACGAGAGCGATCGGGATGCCGATGAACTTCGCCGGGTCGTTGAGGAGTTCGGCGAGATCGGCGGGCATGGGGTCGACCCTACCCAGAACGCCTCCGGGAGTCCTCCGACGCACGGGTGAGGGGCTGAGCCCAGCGGATGATCCTCGCGGACCCGGTCGGCGGCCCCGCGGTACCCTGTCCCCCATGGCCGTCCTCCCCATCCGCATCGCCGGCGACCCCGTCCTGCACTCCCCCGCCGCCCCCGTCACCGAGTTCGACGATGCGCTGCGCACCCTCGTCGCCGACATGTTCGAGACGATGGACACCGCCCCCGGAGTCGGCCTCGCCGGCCCGCAGGTCGGCGTCCCGCTTCGCCTGTTCGTCTACGACTACGCCGACGACGACGGCACCCCCCGCCGCGGCGTCGCGATCAACCCCGAGCTGTTCGTCACGCCGACCCCGCTCGGCGAGGCGGACGAGGACACGGAGTCGGAGGGGTGCCTCTCCTTCCCCGGCGAGCGCTTCCCGCTCCGCCGATCCGAGCGCGCGATCCTCCGCGCGGTCGACCTCGAGCAGGAGCCGTTCGAGATCGTCGCGGACGGCTGGTTCGCCCGCGTGTTCCAGCACGAGTTCGACCACCTCGACGGCGTGCTCTACATCGACCGCCTCGAGCACGACTACCACAAGCCGGTCGCGAAGATCACCCGGAAGCGCGGCTGGGGCGGCCCCGGCGTCTCGTGGCTGCCCGGCGTAGAGCACCTCGAGGACTGACTCAGGCCAGGTCGACCCCGTGCACGCCGTTGTGGTGGCGGATCGCGGGGAACGAGGCGGTGACGCTCCGGCCGACGCCGGGCGTCCGCTTCTCGGTCACGTCGCCGCCGAAGAGGGCGGCCCGCTCGCGCAGCTCGGCGAGCGCGGGGCTGTCGATGCGCTCGGTGAGCGAGCGCAGATCCGCCTCGAGAGCGCTGGCGTCCTGCTCCGCAGCGCCGTGCTGCTCGCGGTCGTCGTCGACCTCCACCCGGAGGCCGGTGGTCGTCCATCGGGAGCTGATGCGGACCTCGGTCCCCGCGCCGCCGGTCTCCAGCGCCGAGTCGAAGGCGTACTCGAGCACCCGGAGCACAGCCACCTCGGCGCCGTCCTGCAGCGGGAACGGCTCGCCGAACGACTCCTCGCGGACGCTCAGGCCTCGCTCGCGGGCGCCCTCGATCAGGGGGACGGAGCCGCCGGTGCGCGGCAGCTCCCCCGGATCGACGGAGGCGACGGTCGCGATGCGGCGCAGCTGCGCCAGCGAGGCCTCGGCCGCCCGCACGGCACGCTGCGCCGACCGCGCGGCTGCGGCGGGGTCGCGGTCGATCGTGAGACGGACGCTCTCGGCCTCCTCGACGACGTGCGCGGCGCTGCGGACCGCGAGCTGCTCGAGCTCGCCGACGATGCGGAGCCTCGCCTCCTGCTCGCCGACCGCCAGCTCGAGGCGGACGACGCGTGCCGCCTCCTCCGCACGGCTCTCGGCGGCACGGCGCTCGGCGCCGACGGCGCGGCGCCACAGCACGACGACCGCGACCAGGGCGATCAGGGCGAGGACGAGGACGACTTCGAGCACGACGGCCTCCGGGGGGACGGGACGGGTTCGGCACAGGAGCGCCGGAGAGAGATCGTACCCGCGCCGCGGACAGCGGACCTGAGGCCGCGGAGGGGGTTGCGGAGCCTGACTCAGCCGTCGGAGCGCACGGAACGGGTGACGGTGAAGCGGCGGTCGCGCGCCACCACCGAGGTCGGCCCGACCGCACGGCGCAGCTCGGCCGGATGCGCGAGGTGGGAGTTGAAGACCGTCCACAGCACGCCTCCGGGGCGCAGCACGCGGCCGGCCGCGCGCAGCATGCGCCGGGCGACGAGGTCGGTGACGGCTCCGTCGGAGTGGAACGGCGGATTGCAGAGCACGACGTCGACGGAGGACGCCTCCAGCGTCGAGGCGTTGTCGTCGCGAAGGACGCTGACGGCCAGCCCGTTGGCCGCCGCGGTCGCCCGGGCGGACTCGACCGCGGCACGCGAGGTGTCCGTCGCGGTCACGGCGAGGTCGGGGCGGGCCCGGGCCACCACGGCGGCGAGGACGCCGGTTCCGCAGCCGAGGTCGAGTGCGGTGCCCGCGGGAAGGGAGTCGACATCGAGGGCGGCGAGGAGGGCGCGGGTGCCGAGGTCCAGTCGCGCCCCGGCGAAGGCTCCCGGCAGCGCGACGACCTCGAGGTCGAGCTCGTCCAGACGGCGCCGCTCGGGCCCGGGCGCGGGCGGCTGGTCGGGGAGCGCGCCGCTTGCGAGCAGGGCGCGCGACTTCTGACGCGCGAGGGAGACGTCGATCCGCTCGTAGCGCGCGGCGAGCACGTCGTTCATCGTGCGCGTCATGTGCTTGATGCGGCCGGCGCCGATCAGGGTCGCCGCCGGGTTCGCGAGTGCGGTCCCGGCTGCGACGGCGGCCAGGGCGTCGAGCGAGCGCGGCAGGCGCAGGAGCACCGCGTCGGCGTCGCGGACGGCCTCCGCGACGGAGTCGACGATCTCGATCGGCGCGAGGTCGACGCCCGACCCGCGCACCGTCTCGAGGTTCTGCGCCAGAGCGCGCTCGGCGGTGATCGAGTCCTGCACGACGCGCACGGCACGTCCGTCGGCGGCGAGGCCGAGGCTCAGCGCCCCGTAGGCGTCCCCGATCACGGCGAGGCGGCCGCGATCGGCGGCGAGGTCGAGCAGCAGGCGGTCACTGGCGTCGACGGCGACGAGATCCGGCGCCTCGACGTCGGGGCGGCGGCGCAGGAGGGCGAGCACGTCCTCGCGCATCGCGCCTCCGATCGTCGGTCCGAGCTGGTGGGCCCTCGAGAGCGACCGCTCGCGGGCACGAAAAAAGGGCCCGAGAGTGGAGTCCCGGACCCTTCGCTCCCCGACTTGGACTCGAACCAAGAACCTACCGGTTAACAGCCGATTGCTCTGCCAATTGAGCTATCGAGGATCATCCGACCACCCGGAGGCGATCAGCGCGGTACTACTTTAGCAAACTCTCCGCAAACGCAAAATCGGGCGCGCTCTCAGTAGCCGGAGCCCGGGTCGACGCGGCCGACGAACGGCGCGCCGGCGGCACAGGCGGCCACGTTGGCGCGCACGCGCTCGGCCAGGAGCGGCGCGGTGATCTCGGGGGTGTCCGCGCTGTGGGGCGTGATCAGGCATCGGGGCTCGCTCCAGAGCGGATGCCCGTCCGGCAGCGGCTCGGGGTCCGTCACGTCGAGCGCGGCGCCCGCGAGACGGCCCTCGGCGAGGGCCGCGACGAGCGCGTCCGTGTCGACGAGGCTCCCCCGGGCGACGTTGACGAGCACGGCGTGGGCGGGGAGCCGCGCGAGCAGACCCGCGTCGACCATCCGCTCCGTGCCCGCGGTGGCGGCGGCGGCCAGGACCAGCACGTCGGCGTCCGCCGCGGCCTCGGCGAGCCGCGACGCCGGCAGGGTGCGGGCGGCGCCCTCCACCGGCTCGTCTCCGCGGCGGACGATCGTCACCCGGCAGTCGAAGACGGCGAGCAGCCGCAGGAGCTCGCGAGCGATCCCTCCTGCTCCGACGATCACCACGGAGGCGCGATGCAGCGTGACCGCCTTCTTCGGCCCCCACGACTCGGCGCGCGCCCGCTCGGGCAGCGAGCGCAGGAGGGCGAGCACCAGCGCGAGCGCGTGCTCGGCCACCGGCTCCGCGTAGGCGCCCTTGGCGCTGGTCCAGACGATGTCCGCGCGGGACGCGGCGAGCACGGGCGCGAAGACGTCGACGCCGGCCCAGGGCAGCTGCACCCAGCGGATCGACGGGTGCTCCTCCAGCACCGCGGCCAGCTCGTCCGTGCGGCCGTAGGACAGCCAGAGCAGCGCGTCCGGACTCCCGTCGAGTCCGACGACCACTCCACCGCCCGACTCCACCGCCTCGGCGAACACCGGCTTCGGCCGCGGGAGCACCGCGACGCGCGGGACGGTCACTGGTCGGCCGCCTCGACGCGCTGCGCTCGGGAGGCGTCGAAGCGCTCGTACTCGGCGAAGGCCGCTCCGAGTTCGCGCACGTAGGGGTGCCGGGCCTCGATCAGCACCTCCAGCAGCGGCCCGTACGCGACGACCTCGCCGCCCACGAGCACTGCGATCCGGTCGGTCGCCCGGCTCAGCACGTCGATGTCGTGGCTGACCACGACGGCCGCGAAGCCCTCCCGGCGCCGCAGATCGGCGAGGAGGTCGACGATCGACTCGCGCACCGTCGCGTCGATGCCCGAGGTCGGCTCGTCGGCGATCAGCACCTTCGGCCCGAGCACGAGCGAGCGGGCCACGGCCACGCGCTGGCGCTGGCCGCTGGAGAGCTCGTAGGGGTAGCGGTCCAGCAGGAACAGCGGCAGGTGCACGGAGTCGAGCAGCGTCGCCACCCGCACCGCCGCGGCCTTCGGGTCGTAGTGGCGGTCGCGGAGGAAGATCGGCTCGGCGATCAGCTCCGAGACGGTCAGCTCGGGGCGGAGGGCCGCTCCGGCGTCCTGCGCGAGATGCGCGACGTCGACGGTGAAGCGCTTGAGCTCGCGGGCGGGGAGCGAGCGGAGGCGGTGCCCCGCGACCGTCGCGTCCCCTCCGATGATCACCGGGCGCGTGCGGCCGCCGTCGTGCCCCAGGCCGTCGCCGCCGAGCACGCGCGCGAGCGTGGACTTGCCCGAGCCGCTGCCGCCGAGGATCCCGAGCACCTCCCCCGGCTCCACGCGGAGGCTCACTCCCCGCAGCGCCGTCCACCGGCGGCTGATGCCGCGCGGCGGGTACTCGACGCTGAGGTCGTCGACGACGATGGGGGCCTGATCCTCGGCGGTCCTGCTCACGCCCGGCGCTCCGCCTCGACGATGCTGCGCAGGAGCTCGCGCCTCGAGGCCTGCTCGACCGGGTCGGGCACGGGCAGGGAGGCGAGCAGGCGCTGCGTGTAGGGGTGCTTCGGCGCGGCGAGCACCTCGGCCCCCGTCCCCTCCTCGACCAGCTCGCCGCGGTAGAGCACCGCGATGCGGTCGGCGAGCAGGTCGACCACGGCGAGGTCGTGGCTGATGAACAGGGAGGCGAAGCCGAACTCGCGCTGCAGCTCCGCGAAGAGCTCGAGCACGCGGGCCTGCACCGACACGTCGAGCGCCGAGGTCGGCTCGTCGGCGATCAGCAGCTTCGGCTCGAGGGCGAGGGCCCGGGCGAGGCTGGCGCGCTGGCGCTGGCCGCCGGAGAGCTCGTGCGGGTAGCGGTCGCCGTAGGAGCGGGGCAGCTGCACCGCCTCCAGGAGCTCGTCGACGCGCGAGCGCGCCCCGGCGGCGTCGCCGGCCCGTCCGTGCACGATCAACGGCTCGGCCACGCACTCCGCGATGGTGAGCAGCGGGTTGAAGCTCGACGCCGGGTCCTGGAACACGAAGCCGATGTCGCCGCGGACCGGCCGGAAGGCGCGCTCGCGGATGCCGCGCATCTCCTTGCCGAGGACCTTCAGCGACCCGCCGGTCACCGGCGTCAGGCCTGCGATGGCGCGCCCGATGGTGGTCTTGCCCGAGCCGCTCTCGCCGACGAGGCCCAGCACCTCGCCCGCGCGGATGCGCAGCGAGACGCCGTCGACCGCGACGAAGCCGGGACGGCCGAGCCGGCCGGGGTACTGGATCCGCAGGCCCTCGGCGGCGACGAGCGTCTCGGCCTCGGGGGCCTCGGCGCGCTCGACGGCGCGGACGCGGGCGCGCTCGACACCCTGGCCCACGTGCGGGACGGCGGCGAGGAGCTTCCTCGTGTACTCGGCCTTCGGCGCCGAGAACAGCTCGGAGACCGTCGCCTCCTCGACCAGCTCGCCCTGGTACATCACGGCGACGCGGTCGGCCAGGTCGGCGACGACGCCCATGTTGTGGGTGATCAGCACGATCGAGGTGCCGAACTCGTCGCGGCACCGGCGGAGCAGGTCGAGGATCTCGGCTTGCACGGTCACGTCGAGCGCGGTGGTCGGCTCGTCCGCGACGATCAGACCGGGATCCAGGACCAGTGCCATCGCGATGACGACACGCTGCTTCTGGCCGCCCGAGAACTGGTGCGGGTAGTAGTCGACCCGCTTCTCCGGCTCCGGGATGCCGACGGTGCGGAGGACGTCGATCGCGCGCTTGCGCGCCTCCTTCTTCGAGACGGAGCCGTGGGCGCGCAGTCCCTCCGCGATCTGCCAGCCCACCGTGAAGACCGGGTTGAGGGCGGTTCCCGGCTCCTGGAAGACCATGGCGACGTCGGTGCCGCGCAGCTCCCGGAGGCGGGCCTTCGGCACGGAGACGACGTCGGTCGCCGCGCTGCCGTCCTTCTTCGAGAGCAGGACCACTCCGGAGGCGGTGGCCGTCTCGGGCAGGAGGCCGAGGATGGTCTTCGCGGTCACGGTCTTGCCGCTGCCGGACTCGCCGACGATCGCCAGGACCTCGCCGCGCTCGACGCGCAGGCTCACCCCGGCGACGGCGCGGACGGCGCCGCGGTCGCTCGCGAAGGCGACCTCGAGGTCGGTGATGTCCACGATCGGACGCGCTGAGGCGTCCCGGACGATGCGCTGGTCGCTCATCGTGTCTCCTCCACTCCGGCGACGGGGTCGTGCCCCGGCGTCTCCAGGCCGTCGGCGGCGAGGACGCCGCCCGGCACGACGGACGTCGCGGCGACGTCGCCGGCACCGGCGGCCACCGCGCGCCGACCGCGCAGGCGCGGGTCGGCGAGGTCGTTCAGGCTCTCGCCCACGAGGGTGATGCCCAGCACCACGAGCACGATCGCCAGGCCCGGGAAGACCGAGGTCCACCAGATGCCGCTCGTGACGTCCGACAGCGCCTTGTTGAGGTCGTAGCCCCACTCCGCGGCCGACGTCGGCTCGATGCCGAAGCCGAGGAAGCCCAGGCCCGCGAGGGTCAGGATCGCCTCGGAGGAGTTCAGCGTGAAGATCAGCGGCAGCGTGCGCGTCGCGTTCCGCAGGACGTGGCGGAACATGATCCGCGGCGTCGACGCCCCGATGACCTTCGCCGACTCGACGAAGGCGTCGCCCTTGATCCGCACGGTCTCGGCCCGGATCACGCGGAAGTACTGCGGGATGTAGACCACGGTGATCGAGACCGCCGCGGCGAAGATGCCGGCCCAGAGGTTCGACTGCCCGCCGGAGATGACGATCGACATCACGATCGCCAGCAGCAGGGTCGGGAACGCGTAGATCGCGTCGCAGATCACGACGAGCACGCGGTCGAGCCAGCCGCCGAGGTAGCCGGAGACGAGGCCGAGGAAGACGCCGAGGAAGATCGACAGGACCACGGCGACGACGATCACGAGGAACGCGGTCTGCGCCCCCCAGATCACTCGCGAGAGGACGTCGTAGCCGCCGACGGTGGTGCCGAGCAGGTGCTCCGCGCTCGGCGGCTCCTGCGCGCCGAACGACTCGCCGCCCGAGCGCAGCTGCGAGTAGCCGTAGGGCGCGATGAGGGGCGCGAACAGGGCCACCAGCAGGAACGCGCCGGTGATGATCAGGCCGGTGACGAGCATTCCCCGCTGGAGGCCGACGCTCTGCCGGAGCTGGTGGACGACCGGCAGGCGGTCGACGAGGCGGCGGCGCGGACGCGCCGGGGAGGTGGTGCTCATGCTCAGTACCTCACTCGCGGGTCGATGAGCGCCGCGATGACGTCGACGATGAAGTTGGTCAGCGCCACGATGACGGCGAGCAGGGCGACGATGCCCTGCACGGCCACGAAGTCGCGGGCCTGGAGGTACTCGGCGAGCTGGAAGCCGAGGCCCTTCCACTCGAAGGTGGTCTCGGTGAGGACGGCGCCGCCGAGCAGCAGGGCGATCTGCAGGCCGATCACGGTGATGATCGGGATGAGCGCCGGCCGGTAGGCGTGGGTGCGGACGAGCCGGAACTCGCTGACGCCGCGCGAGCGCGCCGCGTCCACGTAATCGGTGCCGAGCGTGCCGATCACATTGGTGCGCACCAGGCGCAGGAAGATGCCCGCGGTGAGCAGTCCCAGTGCGACGGCGGGGAGCACCGCGTGCGAGAGCACGTCCGAGATCGCGGCCGGGTCGCCGGTCTGGATCGCGTCGATCAGGTAGATGCCGGTCTTGTTCTCGAGGAACTGGAGCGAGAGCTCGGTGCTCGTCGAGGCACGCCCGGCGACGGGGAACCACTTCAGCCAGACGGAGAACACCAGCTTCAGCAGCAGGCCCGCGAAGAACACCGGGGTCGCGTAGCAGAGGATCGCGAAGATGCGCAGCACCGCGTCGGGGGTGCGGTCGCGGTGGTAGGCGGCGAGCATCCCGAGCGGGATGCCGACCAGGAACGCCACGATCAGGGCGTAGAAGGCGAGCTCGACCGTCGCAGCGCCGTAGGTGAGGAGCACCTCGGTGACGGGGCGGTTGTCGCTCAGGGTGGTGCCGAAGTCGCCGGTCAGCAGCTTGCCGAGGTACTCGAGGTACTGCACGATCAGCGGCCGGTCGTAGCCGGCGGCGGCCACGCGCTCGGCGAGCTGGTCCGCGGTCAGGCGGCCGCCGAGGGCCGCCGTGATCGGGTCGCCCGTGGAGCGCATGAGGAGGAACACCAGCGTCACGAGGATGAAGACGGTGGGGATGATGAGCAGGAAGCGGACGAGCAGGTAGCGCCCGAGTCCGCCCCCGGAGCCGCGCGGTCGCCGGGTGGGCGCCGTCGCCGCAGCCGTCGTGGCTGTCGTCACGTGATGCCTTTCGTGGAGAACGGCCGGCGCCTCCTGTCGGGGAGGCGCCGGCCGCGAGGGGGGGTGGATCAGCCCTTGCTGAGTGCCGCGTAGCGGAACTTGAACGAGGCGTCGAGGGTGTCCTCGGCTCCGCTCACGGTGCTGCCGACGACCGCGACCTGCGAGCCCTGCAGGTAGGGGACGGTCGAGAGCTGCGCCGCGACCTTCTCCTGGATCTGCTCGATCAGCGCGGTGCGCGCGTCGGCGTCGGTGGTCGAGACCTGCTGCGCGATCAGGCTCTGCACCTCGGCGTCGTCGAAGTGGTTGGCGAGGAAGTTCTCCTTGATGAAGAACGGCGAGAGGTAGTTGTCGGCGTCGGAGTAGTCGGGGAACCAGCCGAGCTGGTACGCCGGGTAGACGTCGCTCGAGCGGTCCTTCGAGTACTGCACCCACTCCGTGGTCTGCAGGTTCACGGTGAAGAGGCCGGTCGACTCCAGCTGGTCCTTGATCAGCGCGTACTCGTCGCCCGAGGACGGACCGTAGTGGTCGTTCGAGTACTGCAGGTTCAGGGTGACCGGAGCGGTGACGCCGGCGGCCTCGAGGGTCGCCTTCGCCTTGTCCGCGTCGGGCGCGCCGTTGCCGTCGCCGTAGAGCGACTTGAGCGGCTCGACCGCGCCGGTCAGGCCGGCGGGGACGTAGGAGTAGAGGGGAGTGTAGGTGCCCTTGTAGACCTGGTCGGCGATCTCGTCGCGGTCGATCAGGTCGGCGACGGCCTGGCGCACGGCGAGGGCCTTGGCGCTGTCGGCCTCACCGGTCGTCGCGCCGAAGGGCTGGGTGTCGAAGTTGAAGACGATGTAGCGGATCTCGCCGCCGGGGCCGTCCACGACCTTGACCGTGTCGTTGCCGCGGAGGTCGTCGATGTCCGTCGCCGAGAGGCTGCGGAACGCGACGTCGATGTTCCCCTCCTGGATGTCCAGCTTGAGGTTGGACGAGTCCGCGTAGTACTTGACGTTGACGGTGTCCGTCTTCGCCTCGCCGAGAACGCCCTGGTAGTCCGGGTACGCCTTGTACTGGATGAGGTTGTTCACGTCGTAGTTCGCGATCGTGTACTGGCCGGCGAAGGCGTCGCCCGAGACGATGTCGGCGTCCGCGGTCAGCTCGTCGGCCGAGAAGACCTCCTCGTCCACGATCGGGCCGGCGGGGCTCGAGAGGATCTGCGGGAAGGTCTGGTCGTTCTCGGACTTCAGCGTGAAGACCACGGTCGTGTCGTCCGGAGCCGCGACGCTGTCGAGGTTCGCCAGGAGCGAGGACGGGCCGTTCTCGGCCGCGATGCCGACCTGGCGGTCGAAGGAGAACTTCACGTCGGAGGAGGTGAGGTCGTGGCCGTTGGCCCACTTCAGTCCCTCCTTCAGCTTCACGGTGTACTCCGTGGGAGCGGTGAACTCCGCCGACTCGGCGATGTCGGGCTCGACGTCCGGGCTGCCGTAGGGGGTGTTCATCAGGAACGGGAACACCTGGTTCATCACGGCGAACGAGCCGTTGTCGTAGGAGCCCGCGGGGTCGAGCGTCGTGATCTTGTCGGTGGTGCCGATGGTCAGGGCCCCTCCGGCGCTGCCGCCGGACGAGTCGTTCCCGCCGGCGGCGCAACCCGTCAGCACGAGCGCGACCGCGGCGAAGCCTGCGGCGGCGGCCAGTGCACGGGTGCCGCGAGTGGATGCGGAATTCATCTCCGTCTGCCTCTTCCTGTCAAGGATGGGATGCGGGCGCGCTCCGGGCGCGCGGACTCTCGGCACACAGATCTCCTGTGGGCTGTGGCGTCACGACACTGGACGCCCGCATTGCTGTTCCTCATAGGTAACACAGTTGGAAGCGCTCTCCGAACCGGCACGGGCGTGCGGCCGATTTCTTCACACGACCGCAACACGCTCACTCCGTGCGCAGCGCCCGCTTCTCGCGCTCGAGCTCGACCAGGCGCACCTGCACCGCGCGCGCCATCACCGGATCGGCGGACGCGCGCTGGAGCGCCCCGCGCAGCTCGGCGATCTCGCGGAGCAGATCGCGCTCGATGAGCGAGATCGCCACGTCCCGGGAGTAGCGGGCGAGCCCCTCCTCGTCGGCGGCCGGGATCGGCGCCACCGCGAGCTGGCGCACCAGCGAGGCGAAGGGGCCGGGGACGTCGTCGGCGACGTGCTCGACCCAGTCGCGGTCCTCCGCCCGCTCGAGGTTCGCGACCACGGCGTCACGGACCACGCGGAGGGTCTCGTTGGTGACCGCCGCGTGCGCCGCCCGGGCCAGGAGCTCCGGACCCATCGCCTGGGGCAGCTGGAGCATCGCCATCAGCGCCTCCCGCTCGATGCGCGTGACGACGTCGACGGGGAGGTCGGCGATGCGCGCGCCGAGGGGCGCCTCGGCCGCGGGTGATCCGCCGCCGCCCCGGCCGCCCTGCTGGTCGCGGCCCTCGGGTCCGGAGGAGCGGGGCCGGGATCCGGCGGAGCGCACGGCGGAGTTGACCTCGGCCATGTCCAGGCCGAGCATCCGGGCGAGCTCGCGGGAGTAGCCGGGCCGCAGCGCCGGGTCGCGGATCTCGGCGACGACCGGGGCGGCCGCGCGCAGGGCCGCGATCCGGCCCTCGACCGTCTCGAGGTCGTAGCGGTCCAGCAGCTGCCGGATCACGAACTCGAACATCGGCTTCTTGTCGTCGATGAGGCGGCGGACGGCGTCGTCTCCGCGGTTCAGGCGGAGGTCGCAGGGGTCCAGGCCCTCGGGCGCGACGGCGACGAAGGTCTGCGCGGCGAAGCGGTGCTCCTCCTGGAACGCGCGCATCGCGGCCTTCTGGCCCGCCGCGTCGGGGTCGAAGGTGAAGACGACCTCGCCGACGCCGCTGTCGTCGCCCAGCACCCGGCGCAGCACCTTGATGTGGTCGACGCCGAAGGAGGTGCCGCAGGTGGCGACCGCGGTGGTGACGCCGGCGAGGTGGCAGGCCATGACGTCCGTGTAGCCCTCGACGACGACCACCCGGTGCCCGCGGGAGATGTCCCGCTTGGCGAGGTCGAGCCCGTAGAGCACCTGGGACTTGTGGTAGACGGGCGTCTCGGGGGTGTTGAGGTACTTGGGGCCCTTGTCCTCCTCGAGGAGGCGGCGGGCGCCGAAACCGACGGTCTGGCCGGTCACGTCGCGGATCGGCCAGACGAGGCGGCCGCGGAAGCGGTCGTAGACGCCGCCGCGGTTGTTGCTGCTGACCAGCCCGGCCGTGGTCAGCTCCTCCTCCGAGAAGCCGCGGCGCTTGAGCGCGGTGGTGAGACCGTCCCAGCCGTCGGGCGCGAAGCCGACGCCGAAGCGGTCGGCGGCGGCGCGGTCGAAGCCCCGCTCGCCGAGGAAGCGCCGGCCGACGTCGGCGCCCGGGGTCGCGAGCTGCTCGCGGAAGTACTCCTCCGCGGCGTCGTTCGCGGCGAGGAGGCGCGCTCGCCCGCCGGTCTCGGGCGCGCGGCCGTCGCCGTCCTCGTACTGCAGCGGGAAGCCGATGCGCCCGGCGAGTCGCTCGACGGTCTCGCTGAACGAGCTGTGGTCCATCTTCATGACGAAGCTGTAGACGTCGCCTGACTCCTGGCAGCCGAAGCAGTGGTAGAAGCCGGCCTGCGGGCGGACGTGGAAGCTGGGGCTGCGCTCGTCGTGGAAGGGGCAGAGGCCCTTCAGCGAGCCGACGCCGGCCGACTTCAACGTGACGTACTCGCCGATCACGTCGCCGATGTTCACCCGCGCCTTGACCTCCTCGACATCTGACTGTCGGATCCGAGGCATGGGGTCCATCGTATCGGCCGCCGGAGCCGCCGAGCCGGGGTGGGGAGAACTGCACCAGGGCGGCGCGGATCACCCCCGAGACCTGTGATCGCCCCGCACCCCGAGATCAGGGTCATCCCTGATCCGCACCCGCCCGCCGTCTCCGAGAATCGACCCATGCCCCCTGCCGCCTCCCGCCCGCCTCTCCTGCGTGCTCTGCTCGTCACCCTGCTCGGCGGTCTCGCCCTGGGCGGGCTCACCAGCCTGCTGCAGGGCTCCCTCCCGCCGTCGGTGAGCTCGTTCGCCAACTCCTCCGGGGGCTGGTCCATGCTCGTGTTCGCGCTCGTGCGCCTCGGCGGCGCCCGACCGGCGGCGGCGACCGCTCTCGGCCTGCTGAGCTTCTGGGCGCTGCTCGAGGGCTACGACCTGGTGACCGCGGCGCGCGGCTTCGGCTACTCGCCTCCCTTCACGGACGTCTTCTGGCTGCTCGCCGTCCCCGCCGGGCCGATCCTGGGCGCCGCCGCCGCGCTCACCCTCCACGGCTCGAGGACGTGGCGCGTCCTGGCCGTCGCGCCGCTCTCGGGCGTGCTGATCGGCGAGGGCGTCTGGGCGCTGGGCGCGGTCGCCGACACCACGAGTCCGGTGTACTGGTGGCTCCAGATCGTCCTGGGCGCGGGCTTCCTCGTCCTGGCCGTCGTGCGGAGGAGGCCGCGGGCACTCGTCTCGCTCGCGGCGCTCGGCGTCACCGCGGCGGCCGCCGTCGCCTTCTCCGTCGTCTACTCCGCGCTGTGAACCGTTCGAGAGGGTCGTCGCGGACCTTCCGCGCACTCGCGGGTTCCGCCCTCCTCCTGGCCGTCGCCGGGTGCACCACCACCGCGGACGCCCCGGTCGCGCCGCCGTCGTCCGCCTCCGTGCCGTCGTCGGCGTCCTCCGCCACCCCTCCTCCGATCGACGTCTCCGCCGAGCTGGCCGCGCTCGAGAACGAGTTCGACGCCCGGATCGGCGTCAGCGCCGTCGACACCGGCTCGGGTCGCCGGGTCGATCACCGGGCCGACGAGCGCTTCGGCTTCGCCTCGAGCCTCAAAGCCCTCGCCGCGGCGGAGTTCCTGCGCACCGTCCCCGCCGCCGAGCGGGACGAGGTGGTCACCTGGACCGTCGCCGACGTCGAGGCGGCGGGCTACTCCCCCGTCACGGAGGAGAGCACCGCCACCGGCCTGCCGCTGTCGCAGCTCGCCGAGGCGGCCGTCCGCCGGAGCGACAGCACAGCGCTGAATCTCGTGCTCCGGCGCCTCGGCGGACCCTCCGCCCTCGACCGTGGACTCGAGGCTCTCGGCGACACCACCACTGAGGTGGTGAACGAGGAGCCCGCGCTGAACACGATCGAGCCCGACAGCACCGAGGACACCACCACCCCGGCCGCGTTCACGGCGGACCTCGCCGCGGTCGCCACCGGTGACGTGCTGTCCGCGGAGGACCGGGCGCTCCTGCTCGACTGGATGAGCGGCAACGCGACCGGCGACACTCTCGTCCGGGCGGGCGCTCCGGCCGGCTGGAGCGTTGCGGACAAGTCCGGGGGCGCCGGCGGGATCCGCAACGACGTCGCCGTGGTGACGTCTCCCGGGCGGGACGCGGTCGTGCTGTCGATCCTCTCGGCGCGCAACGACCCCGAGGCGGAGTACGACGACGCGCTGGTCGCCCGCGCCGCGGCCGTCGTGCTGGGAGCCCTGCGGTAGCGTCCGCCCGGCGTCAGCAGTGCCGGTTCACGTAGCCCGCTGCGCCACGGGGGACGACGTCGCGGTCGCGGAGGGTGACCGAGATGCTCCGGCCCTGCGCGGCGCAGGCCTCGGCGTAGGCGGACCGGCCGTTGTCGGTGTACTCGATCTCGTAGACCTGGCGCCCGTAGACGTCCGTGTACGCCGCGCACTCGTCGTAGACCTGGCACTCCTCGACGACGGCGAAGTCGAAGCCGACCGTCCTCTTCCCGGCAGCGGCGAGGTCGGCTCCGTTCTTCTGGCCGATCGCCAGGCCGGAGCGGTGAGCGCGCGCCGTTAGGAGGGTGGCGAACGCCAGCGCCTGCGACTCGGTCAGCCTCCCGCCCGAGCGGGTGTAGCTGTCCGGATTGTCGGCCTCGACGGCCGACCGGCCGACCCGCACGCCAGCACATCGCCTCAGACGGACGGACCCTGCTCCCTGGAACCCACCACCCCGACAAGCCGACCGCGGTGACGCCTGGCGGTGACCGGCGTGCCCACCGGCACCGCCGAACGGCCGATCCGCGTGCCAGCGGATCGCCCTAGGCGGACGCACCCCGCTCTACGAAACGCACCACGTCGCCAAGCCGACCGCGCCACGCCGGGCAAGGACCGGCGTGCCACCGGCACAGCCGAACGGCCGATCCGCGTCCCAGCGGATCGCCCTAGGCGGACGCACCCCGCTCCCTGGAACGCACCACCTCGACAAGCCGACCGCGGCGACGCCGGGCAGGGACCGGCGGCACAGCTGAGCCGGGCGCCGCCCGGCTCAGCTCATCAGCACAGCCTCTCGAACCAGGCGAGGGCGCTCTGGTCGGTGAGGTTGGCGACCTGGTCGACGACGACGCGGCGGCGGGCGTCGTCGTCGGGGGCGGCGTGCCAGTCCTCGGCGAAGCCGGGCTCGAGGGATCCCGGGCCGCGGTCGAGGAGCGTGTCGGCGAGGCGGGTGAGGACTTCGCGCTGCTGGGCGTAGATGGGCTGGCGGGTGTTCCGCGACATCACGAACGTCGCGACGATCCCCTTGAGCACGGCGATCTCGGCCTGCTGCTCGCGGGGGACGACGACGTGGCCGCCGAAGCGGACGAGGTCGGGGTGCTGGTACGCCTCGCGGGTGGCCTCGGTGGCGGCGGCGGCGAAGCGGCCGATGAGCTGGCTGGTCAGGTTCTTGAGCCGGGCCTGGTCGCGGCGGGAGCCGTCCCAGGAGGAGACCCACACGTCGAGCGAGTCGAGACGGTCGAAGGCGGCGACGAGCTCGTCGTGGCCGACCTCCCCGCCGACCCAGGAGTGCATCGACTGCACGAGGTCCTCGTGGTCGGCGCGGGAGCCGAGTGCTTCGACGTCGATGTAGCCGGAGACCACCGCGTCCTCGAAGTCGTGCACGGAGTAGGCGATGTCGTCCGAGAGGTCCATCACCTCGGCCTCGATGCAGCGCACCCCCTCGGGGGCGCCCTCGCGCATCCAGGCGAACGCGGGGGCGTCGTCGGCGTAGAAGCCGAACTTGGCGCGCCCCGACGGGTCCGCGACCGAGCGCGTGTCGGGCCAGGGGTACTTGCAGCTCGCGTCGATGCTGGCGCGGGTGAGGTTCAGCCCGTAGGGGCGGGCGTCGTCGCCGAACACCTTCGGCTCGAGCCGCGTGAGCAGCCGGAAGGTCTGCGCGTTGCCCTCGAAGCCGCCGATCCCCTCGGCCCAGGTGTTGAGCGCGCGCTCGCCGTTGTGCCCGAACGGCGGATGCCCGATGTCGTGCGCGAGGCAGGCCGTGTCGACGACGTCGGGGTCCAGGTCGAGGCTCGTGGCGAGCTCCCGGCCGATCTGCGCCACCTCGAGCGAGTGGGTCAGGCGGTTGCGCGCGAAGTCGACGCCCGCCGTGGGGCTGAGCACCTGGGTCTTCGCGGCCAGGCGGCGGAGCGCGCTGGAGTGGAAGAGCCGGGCGCGGTCGCGGGCGAAGTCGGAGCGGCGGGTCGAGTGGTCCTCCGGCAGGAATCGCTCGGTGTCGACGAGCGAGTACCCCCAGAGCGCGCGGTCATCCACCGCTGTTGTGGATCTCGGCGGCCGAGACCGCGTCGCGCTGCCCGGCGTCGAGCTCGCGGGACTCGAGCCAGCGGTCCGGGAGGGAGGGGACCTTGGGCGAGCCGGCACGGCCCCGCTGACCCTCGGCCGCCTCGCCCGGGTAGGGCTGCGTCCAGTCGAGCGTCGCCAGGAGCTCGTCGAGCTGCGCGAGCGACTCGACCGTGGCCAGGCGGGCCCGGAGGTCGCCGCCGACGGCGTAGCCCTTGAAGTACCAGGCGACGTGCTTGCGGATGTCGCGGCAGCCGCGCTCCTCGCTCTCGAAGAAGTCGACGAGCAGCTCCGCGTGGCGGCGGAACGCCTCGGCGACCTGTCCGAGCGAAGGGCGGAACCGCTCGTCGGAGCCGGCGAACGCGGCGGCGAGGTCGCCGAAGAGCCAGGGGCGCCCGAGGCAGCCGCGACCGACGACGACTCCGTCGCAGCCCGTCTCGGCCATCATCCGCAGCGCGTCCTCGGCCGACCAGATGTCGCCGTTGCCCAGCACGGGCACGCTCGTGACCGTCTCCTTGAGCATGGCGATCGCCGACCAGTCGGCGTGCCCGCTGTAGAACTCGGAGGCGGTGCGCGCGTGCAGCGCGATCGACGCGACCCCGGCGCCCTCGGCGGCACGGGCGGCCTCGAGGTAGGTGAGGTGGTCCGGGTCGATGCCCTTGCGCATCTTGACGGTGAGCGGGACGTCGCCGGCCGCCTTCACGGCGCCCTCGACGATCTGCCGGAACAGCGGGAGCTTCCACGGCAGGGCCGCTCCCCCGCCCTTCCGGGTGACCTTGGGCACGGGGCAGCCGAAGTTGAGGTCGATGTGGTCGGCCCGGTCCTCGGCGACGAGCATGGTGACCGCCTCGGCGACGGTGACCGGGTCCACTCCGTAGAGCTGGATCGAGCGCACCGACTCGCTGGGGTGGTGGCGGATGAGGCGCATCGACTCCGGCGTGCGCTCGACGAGCGCGCGGGAGGTGATCATCTCGCTCACGTAGAGGCCGTTGCCGAACTCGCGGCAGAGGCGGCGGAACGCCGTGTTGGTGATACCCGCCATGGGGGCGAGCACCACCGGCGCGTCGAGTTCGAGGGGGCCGATCCGGAGCGCCGGCGCGGTGCGCGCGGGCGGGGCGGCCGTGAGAGTGGAGGACATCGGTATCGATTCTCCCAGATCCTGTGTTGGGGAAGGCGGAGTGACGAGCGGAGAGGTGGAGAGATGAACGGGAGCACACCTGTGGAGGACGGTTCGCAGCGGCTGGAGGCGGACGCGTCCGCCCGCGGCCTGGCGGTCGAGATCGTGGAGAGGCCCGCTGCCGGCAGCCTGCACGAGGCGGCCGCGCTGCTCGGCATCGAGCCCGGCGACATCGTGAAGTCGCTCGTGGTGAAGCGCCACGACGGCGGCTATCTGTTCGCCCTGGTCCCCGGCGGGCGGCAGATCGCGTGGCCGAAGCTGCGCGCGGTGGTCGGAGTGAACAAGCTCCGCCTCCCGGACGAGACGGCCGCCCTCGAGGCGACCGGCTACCGGCGCGGCACCATCACCCCGATCGGCTCCACGACGGCCTGGCCGGTCTACGCCGACGAGCGGATCCTCGGCCGCCGCGTCGCGATGGGTGCGGGCGCCGACGGGCGCAGCGCCTTCGTCGACGCGGACGCCCTCGTGGCCGCCTACGGCGCGACCGTGGCCGACATCACCGTGGAGGAGCCTCCGCGCTGATCGGCGGCACCTCGGCCTGCGGTTCCGCTTCCGTGGCCGGCGGCACGGCGCAGACGCCGTCCTCGCACTGCGGCCCCTCGGAGCCGCCGAGCATCTCGAACGGCCCGCTCACGCGACGGCCGCCCGCTGCTCCAGCACGTGCTCGAGGACCTCGGTGAACGCCGCCGGCTCCTGGGCGCCGGAGACTCCGAAGCGCCCGTCGAGGACGAAGAACGGCACCCCGGAGATCCCGTAGTCGCGGGCCTGCGCGAGGTCGGACTGCACCCGCCCGAGGTAGCGCCGGTCCTCGAGAGCGCGGCGCGTCTCCGCCGGGTCGAGCCCGACCTCGCCCGCGAGCGAGGCGAGCACCTCCGGATCGGCCAGGTCGCGGCCCTCGACGAAGTACGCGCTCAGGAGACGCTCGACGAGCTCGAGCTGCAGTCCGTTCTCCTTGGCGTGGTGGAGCGCCTGGTGGGCGGTGACCGTCTTGACGTGGCGCACCGACTCGAAGTGGTAGTCGAGGCCGACGCTCGCCGCGATCGCCGTGACGGAGTCGAGCATCTGCTGCGCCTGCGCCTCCGGGATGCCCTTGTGCTCGGCGAGGAACGCCGCCTCTCCCCCGCGGTAGTCCTCCGGCGTGTCCGGCGAGAGCTCGAAGCTGCGGTACTCCACGACGACCTCCGGAGCCTCGGGGTGGGCGGCGCGGAACGCCTCGAGCCCGCGCTCGAACCGGCGCTTCCCGATGTAGCACCAGGGGCAGGCGATGTCGGACCAGACGTCGACGGACAGGGGGCTCGGCTCAGCACTCACCCTCAGGACAACGGAGGAGGCGCCCCGCTATTCCCGCAGCACGCGGACGAGCTCGTCCACGTCGGACTCGTCGTTCCAGAGGTGGAAGGCGATGCGAAGCCGGCCGCCGCGGCCCGAGGCGCGCAGACCCGCGGCCTGCAGCAGCTCCAGGTCCGCTCCCCCCTCGTCCGGCCAGGACACGAGCGCCCGGTGCTGAGGCTCCCGGTCCAGCCGCTCGCACAGCAGGTCGCCGAGGCCGGAGGCGTGAGCCCAGACCGCGTCGAGGTCGAGCGAGCGGAACAGAGCGAGCGACGCCTCGGCGCCGGCGAACGCCTGCCAGGCCGGCGAGACGTCGAAGCGGCGGGCGTTCTCGGCCAGGTGCATGGCCGGTCCGTAGCAGGACGACCACACGTCCTCCCCCGAGTACCAGCCCGCCTGCACGGGGACGAGCTCGGCCGCGTAGTCGGGCGAGACGGTGAGGAACGCCACTCCGCGCGGCGAGCACAGCCACTTGTAGGCGTGGGTGAGGGTCGCGTCGAAGCGGGAGGCGTCGACCGGCAGGACGCCGGCCGCCTGCGTGAGGTCGCACGCGGTCCGCACTCCGTGGCGCGCAGCCGCCTCGAGGACGGCGTCGAGATCGGCGAGCGCTCCGCTGCTGGACTGCACGGCGGAGAAGACGACGAGGTCGTCCCCGTCCTCGACGGAGTCGGCCAGCGCCTCGAGCGCGACGGAGCGCACGGTCACTCCGCGGTGCGCCTGGGCGAGGAAGGGGAACACGATGGAGGAGAAGTCGCCGTCCACGCAGAGCACGCGGGCCCCGTCGGGCAGCGAGGCGGCGAGCACGGCGGCCATGGCGGAGGTCTGCGAGCCGATCGCGACCCGGTCGACCGGGACGCCGGCGATCGCGGCGAACGAGGCCCGCGCGCGCTCGGCGACAGCGCCGTAGGCGGCGGCCGTGCTCTCCCCGGACGACCAGCCGTCGAGGTCCGCCCGCAGCGCCTCGACGGTCTCCCGCGGCGGCAGACCGAGGGTGCAGGCGTTGTGGTAGCCGCGGGCACCGGCGAAGCGCGCGCGCAGGTCGGCGGAGTTCGGCAGTGCGGTGCTCACCTCTCGAGGATGACGCTCCGGAGCCGGATCGCCAAGACCGGGGAGCGACCGGGCGCGTCGGCGGCGGGCCCGGTCAGCGGGCGGCGAGGGCGTGCGCCTGCTCGAGCACGGCGACGACCTCGCGGGCCTCGCGCACGTCGACCGGCGAGGGAGCGCCGTCCTGGAGCGACCGCGCGACCTGCTCGAGGAACGCGGCGTAGCGTCCCCGCTCACTCGGCACGGGATGCGCGCCGGAGTCGTCGACGAGGACGCCCCATCCCTCCGGCGCGACCTCGCCGAAGCCCTCGTCGTCGGGCCGAGCGCCGCCGGTACGGAGCGCGGTCTCCTGCGGATCGAGACCGTCGACGCTGAAGGCGGCGCGGGTGCCGAGCACGCGGAAGCGGGGGCCGGTCGCCCGGGCGACGCGGCTCATGGTGAGGTGGGAGCGGACGCCGCTGTGATGCAGGAGCGAGACGAACGCGTCGTCCTCGCTCGCCGAGCCCTCGTGGACGGTCCGGGTCTCGGCCGCCGTGACGACCGCCGGGCCGAACAGCAGCAGCGCCTGGTCGACCAGGTGGCTGCCGAGATCGAAGAGGATCCCGCCGCCCTCGGCCGAGCCCGTGTCGTTCTGCCACCGTCCCGGCTTCGGCGCGCTCCAGCGCTCGAAGGTCGACTCGAAGCGGAGGACCTCGCCGAGGACCCCTTCGCCCAGGAGGCGGCGGAGCGTGAGCAGATCGGCGTCCCAGCGCCGGTTCTGGAAGACGAAGACGGGCGCACCGCTCCGCTCGGAGGCGGCGATGATCGCGTCCGCGTCGGCCGTGCTCGGTGCGAAGGGCTTGTCGATCACGACGGCGACGCCGGCCTCGAGCACCCGGACGGCCTGCTCCCGGTGCACCGACGGCGGCGAGGCGAGCACGACCAGCTCCGGCCGCTCGGCGAGCACCGCGTCGAGGTCGGGCACGATCCGGGCCTCCGGATGCGCGGCGGAGGCCGCGGCCCTCCGACCGGCGTCGCGGGTGGAGACGGCGACGACCTCGAAAGCCGGGTCGGCCGCGAGGAACGGACCGTGGAAGACGCTGCCGGCGAGCCCGAAGCCCACGATCCCAGCCCGGATCACGAGGAGGCCCCCGGCACGTCGACCGCGCCGCCGAAACGGCGGGAGCGGCCGGAGTAGTGCTCGATCGCGTCCCAGAGATCGGTCCGCGTGAAGTCCGGCCAGAGCCGGTCGAGGAACACCATCTCGGCGTAGGCGCTCTGCCAGAGCAGGAAGTTGCTGGTGCGCTGCTCGCCGGAGGAGCGCACGAAGAGGTCGACGTCCGGCATCTCGGGCACGTAGAGCGCCCGGGCGATCGTCTTCTCGGAGATGCCGGAGGGCTTGAGCCGCCCCGCCTGGACCTCGGCGGCGAGCCGCTGCACCGCGTCGGCGATCTCGGTGCGCCCGCCGTAGTTGACGCACATGGTGAGGGTGAGCACGTCGTTGTCCGCGGTCATCCGCTCGGCGAACTGCAGCTCGTTGATCACCGACGCCCACAGGCGCGGCTTCCGCCCGGCCCAGCGGATGCGCACGCCCCACTCGTTGAGCTGATCGCGGCGGCGGTGCAGCACGTCGCGGTTGAAGCCCATCAGGAAGCGCACCTCCTCGGGCGAGCGCTTCCAGTTCTCGGTCGAGAACGCGTAGACGCTGAGGTGCTTCACGCCGATCTGGATCGCTCCGGCCACGACGTCCAGCAGCGCCGTCTCGCCGCGCTTGTGCCCCTCGATCCGCGTCAGGCCGCGGGAGTTCGCCCAGCGGCCGTTGCCGTCCATCACGATGGCGACGTGCCCCGGAACGGCCTTCCGCGGGATCGCGGGCGGGTGGATCCCGGTCCAGTCGAGGGGGCGGTACGGCTCGGCGTCCTTGTGGGTGAAGGGCTTCATCGGGTGACGTGCTCCAGGGATCTCAGACCGCGTTCGAGGTGGAACTGCGTGTAGGCGGCGACCACTCCGCTCGCCCGCGACCGCGTGGTCGGCTCGGTGGTCTCGGCGTGGGCCCAGTCTCCCGTGAGCAGTGCGCCCAGCAGGACCACGACCTCCGGCGCGACCCGCGGTGCGCCGGGCGGCGTGCAGTCGGCGCAGACGACGCCTCCGAGCTGCACCACGACCGCGCCGTGCGGCCCGGGGGCGCCGCAACGCGCGCAGTCCTCGAAGCTGGGCGCCCAGCCCGCGATCGAGAGCGCCCGCAGGAGGTAGGAGTCGAGCGTCAGCACCGGCTCGTGCTCGTGCTTCGAGAGCGAGCGCAGGGCCCCGACGAGCAGCAGGTACTGCTGCAGGGAGGCGTCCGCGTCAGTGAGGCGGTCCGCCGTCTCGACCATCGCGCTCGCCGCCGTGTAGCTGTCGTAGTCGGCCGCGATCAGCGCACCGTAGGCGCCGAGCGACTCGGCCTGCGTGACGATGTCGAGGCTCCGGCCCTCGTAGAGCTGGAGGTCGGCGACCATGAACGGCTCGAGCCGCGAGCCGAACTTGGAGCCGGTCTTGCGCACGCCCTTCGCCACCGCGCGGATCTTGCCGTGGCTGCGCGAGAGCAGCGTCACGATGCGGTCGGCCTCGCCCAGCTTGTGCGTGCGGAGCACCACGGCTTCGTCGCGATAGGTGGGCATCCTCCGATTATCCCCCCGACCCCCGACACCCGGCTGGCAGCCCGGCCGGGGCAGGGCCCGCGGCGTGGAACGATGTCCGGGTGGCAGCCTCCCTCTTCGAGATCCCGGCCTGGGCCGACCTGCTCGCGATCGCCATCGGCTGCCTCCAGGGCGCGATGTTCGCGGGCGAGTTCCGCGACCGCCGGATCGACCTGCTCGGCGTCACGATCATCGGCACGGCCACCGGCCTCGGCGGCGGCGTGCTCCGCGATCTGCTGCTCCAGACGCCCCTGGTGGCCCTGCACACCGACGCGTACCTGATCGTCGCGGTGACCGCCTCCCTGCTCGGGATGCTGCTCCAGCACCTGCTGAACCGGGTCGACGGGACGATCACCGCTCTCGACGCGCTGACCCTCGGGCTCTTCGGCGCGATCGGCACCACGAAGGCCCTGTCGCTCGGCGTGCCGGAGGTGCCGGCCGTGTTCGTCGGCACCGTCTCGGCCGTCGGCGGATCCGTCGTCCGCGACATCCTGCTGAACCGGCCGATCGCGCTGATGCACGTCGGCTCGCTCTACGCGGTCGCCGCCTCGGTGGGCACGGGCGTGCTGGTCCTCGCGCTGCGCTTCGGAGTGACGATCGACTTCGCCGCGCCGCTCGCGGTGGGCGTGACCACGGTCATCCGCCTGCTCGCGGTCCGCTACGGCTGGAGCCTGCCCGAGCAGCGCGCGCTCAGCGGGGTGCCGCGCCTGCGCTGGCGCCGCCGGACCTAGCGGCGGCCGACCCGGACGCAGGGAGCGGAGCCCCGCGCGGTCCGCGCACGGGAACGCCGGGGGAGCCGCGACGCATCACGGCTCCCCCGGCGGGGATCGGGCCTGATCAGGCGGAGGCGCCGGCCAGCTCGCGGACCGGGACCTCCTCGCGCAGGGCGCGATTGACGGCCGAGACGATGGCCTTGAGGGAGGCGGTCGAGATGTCGGCGTCCACGCCCACGCCCCACAGGGTGCGGCCGTTCACCGTGCACTCGACGTACGAGGCGGCCAGCGCGTCGCCGCCGGCGCTGAGCGCGTGCTCGACGTAGTCGAGGACCCGGACCTCGACGCCCTGCTGCTCCAGCACGGCCTCGAAGGCGTTGATCGGGCCGTTGCCCCGCGAGCTGGCCGAGACGCGCTCGTCGCCCACCCGGAGGACCGCGTCCAGCGCGATGCTGCCGCCCAGATCGCTCGACGTGTTCGTGCGCAGCAGCTCGAAGCGGCCCCACTTCTCGTCGGCGCGCTCGGCGGGCGCCGGCAGGTACTCGTCCTGGAACACCGTCCAGATCTGCTCGCTCGTGACCTCGCCTCCCTCGGCGTCGGTCTTGGCCTGCACGACGCCCGAGAACTCGATCTGCAGTCGGCGCGGCAGGTCGAGCGCGTGGTCCGTCTTCAGCAGGTACGCGACTCCGCCCTTGCCGGACTGCGAGTTGACGCGGATGACCGCCTCGTAGGAGCGGCCCAGGTCCTTCGGGTCCACCGGCAGGTAGGGCACGGCCCAGGTGAGCTCGTCGACGCCGCGGCCGGTCTGCTCGGCCTCGGCCTGCATCGCCTCGAAGCCCTTCTTGATGGCGTCCTGGTGCGAGCCGCTGAAGGCGGTGAAGACCAGGTCGCCCGCCCAGGGGCTGCGCTCGGGCACGGGCAGCTGGTTGCAGTACTCGGCGGTGCGCTTGATGCCGTCCATGTCGCTGAAGTCGATCTGCGGGTCGATCCCCTGGGTGAAGAGGTTCACGCCCAGCGCGACCAGGTCGACGTTGCCGGTGCGCTCGCCGTTGCCGAAGAGGCAGCCCTCGATCCGGTCGGCGCCGGCCAGGTAGCCCAGCTCGGCGGCCGCCACGGCCGTGCCGCGGTCGTTGTGGGGGTGCAGCGACAGCACGATGTTCTCGCGCTGCGCGAGGTTGCGGCTCATCCACTCGATCGAGTCGGCGTAGACGTTCGGGGTGGCCATCTCGACGGTGGCGGGCAGGTTCAGGATGACCTTGCGCTCGGGAGTCGGCTCGAAGACCTCGACGACGCGATCGCAGATCTCGCGGGCGAAGTCGAGCTCGGTGCCGGTGTAGCTCTCGGGCGAGTACTCGTAGTAGACGGCCGTGCCGGGGACGGTCGACTCCATCTCGCGGCACTTGCGGGCGCCGGCAAGCGCGATGTCGATGATGCCCTGACGGTCCTTGCGGAACACGACCTCGCGCTGCAGCACGCTCGTGGAGTTGTAGAGGTGCACGATCGCCTGGCGCGCGCCGCGGATCGACTCGTAGGTGCGCTCGATCAGGTGGTCGCGGGCCTGGGTCAGCACCTGGATGGTGACGTCCTCGGGGATCGCGCCCTCCTCGATGAGGCTGCGCACGAAGTCGAAGTCGGTCTGGCTCGCGCTCGGGAATCCGACCTCGATCTCCTTGTAGCCCATCCGGACCAGCAGATCGAACATGATGCGCTTGCGCTCGGGGCTCATCGGGTCGATGAGCGCCTGGTTGCCGTCGCGGAGGTCCACGGCGCACCAGCGGGGCGCGGTCGTGATGCGCTTCGACGGCCAGGTGCGGTCGGGCAGGTCCACGGCGATCAGCTCGTGGAAGGGACGGTACTTGCCGATCGGCATGGGCGACGGCTTCTGGTTGTTCAGCATGAGGTGCTCTCCCGGCGCAGTGGTGCGCACGTGTCTGTTCTCGCTCGTGACCGATCACGCTCGCGTGCGGCTCCGCTGGTGGGCGGTGCCGGTCGGGCGGTCTCGCGGGGATCCGGATGCGGATCGACCTCGCGGGCGAGGGATGGTTCAGCCGACGACGGACTCCGCGACGAGGATGGCCTGAGGATCAGATCTCGTCGCGGCGGAGAAGGAGGAGCTGTCCGAAGCGCACCCGGTCAGGGTAGCACCGCCCCCGCGGCGCGTCACCCCGGCGTCCCGCTCTAGGAGACCAGGCCGTTCTCGTAGGCGTAGACCACCAGCTGCACGCGGTCGCGCAGGCCGAGCTTGCCGAGGGTGCGGCTGATGTGCGTCTTCACCGTCGCCTCGCTCAGGAACTCGGCGCGCGCGATCTCGGTGTTGCTCATCCCCCGCGCGGCCAGGTGGAAGATCTCGCGCTCGCGGTCGGTGAGGGTCGCGAAGGCGGGCGGGGTCTCGCGTCCGCTGCCCGCCGCTCCGAAGTGCTCGAAGAGCTCGCGGGTCGCGGAGGCGGCGACCACGGCGGTCCCCGCGTGCACGGTGCGGACGGAGGCGAGGAGGAAGCCGGGCTCCGTGTCCTTCAGGAGGAAGCCGCTCGCGCCCGCCCGGATGGCGCGCGCGGCGGCCTCGTCGAGGTCGAAGGTGGTCAGCACGAGGATGCGCGGAGGCTCGACCCGCCGCTCCTGCGCGTCCGCGAGGATCCGCCGAGTCGACTCGATCCCGTCGACGCCCGGCATCCGGATGTCCATCAGCACGACGTCGGGGGCCAGCCGCGCGACCAGCTCCGCGCCCTCCGCCCCGTCCGAGGCCTCCCCGACCACCTCGAGGTCGGGCTGCGAGCCGAGCAGCATGCGGATGCCGGCGCGGAAGAGGGCCTGGTCGTCGACGAGGACGAGGCGGATGGTGTCGGTCATGCGGGGCTGCCTCCGGAGGCGAGGGGTGGTCGGGGAGGCCTCGGACGGGGCGGAGGGCGCGGAGCTGGTCGCGCGGCTGGCCCCCGACGTCGTGCTGATG
>NZ_PSUC01000120.1:0-9743 GCF_002931635.1 Rathayibacter sp. AY2B7
CTCGGCTTCGTCTTCCAGGATCCGGCGACCAGCTTCAACCCGTTCCTGACCATCGGCGAGTGCATCGCCGAGCCGTTCGTCATCCACGGGCGCGCGGAGTCGGCCGCCGGCGTGCGCGAGGAGGTCCTGGATCTGCTCGACGCGGTCCGCCTGCCCCGCGCCTTCGCCGACCGCTTCCCCCACGAGCTCTCCGGCGGGCAGCGGCAGCGGGCGTCTCTCGCCCGGGCGATCGCGCTGCGCCCGCGCCTGCTCATCGCCGACGAGCCGACCAGCGCTCTCGACGTCTCCGTGCAGGCGACCGTGCTCGAGCTGTTCGCCGAGCTGCAGGGCGCGCTCGGCTTCGGCTGCCTCTTCGTCAGCCACGACCTCGCCGTCGTCGACCGCGTGGCCGGCCGGGTGGTCGTGCTGCGGCAGGGCGCGGTCGTGGAGCAGGGGCCGACCGCCGAGGTGCTCCGCGCGCCCCGCGAGGCGTACACGCAGAAGCTCCTGGCGTCGCTCCCCGTGCCGGATCCCGCGCTCCAGCGCGCGGCCCGGGAGGCGCTGGCCGCCGCGAGCCGGGACGATCTGGCGGCTGCGAGCTGACGACGGGTCGGACCGGGCGGCACCCGGTCCGGCTCAGCGGGCGTCCGTTCCTGCGGGCGCCCGCTTCGGCGCGCGTCCGGTCGGGCAGGCGTCGGCTCGGGCACGGGTCGGTCGGGCGGGCGTCCGCCCCGGTGCGCGCGCGGTCCGCAGGCCGTCCGCTCTACAGGACCGGACCCGCGAGCGCCGGACGCGCCGTCGCGGCGAAGCGGCGGGGGGCGGCGACGCCCTCGGACAGGTCCGCGAGGACCCGCCCGATCGCCGGGGTGAACTTGAACCCGTGGCCGGAGAAGCCCGCTCCGACGACGATCGGCCCGCTGCGGTCGAGGATGAAGTCCTCGTTGCGGGTCATCGTGTACGTGCAGCTGATGACGTCGCAGACCTCCGCGTCGGCGCCCGGGATCCACTCAGCCACGTAGCGGCGGAGGGCCGCGAGCTGCTCGGCGACCGGGCGGCGGGTGCGGGCGTCCGGATCGACGCTCCTGCCCACTCCGTGCCAGCCGACCTTCAGTCCCTCGCCCGGCGTGAGCATGCCGTAGACGGGGCTGAGGAAGTACGCGTGGTCGGCGCGGTCCGGGTCGGGCGTGTGGTTGAAGCTCGGCCACGCCGCGTCGGGCGTGCGGAGCCGGAAGTGCGCGGGGTGCTCCTCCGAGACCCGGAGGGGGCGCAGCGGCACGAGGCCGGCGAGGAGGGGCTGCGTCCACGCTCCCGCGGTGACGACGACCCGTCGGGCGCGGTACTCGGTGTCGTCGGTCGTCACGATCACGGTGTCCGGGCCGACGACGTCGATCCCGCGGACGGGGGTGTCGTAGCGGAAGCGGGCGCCGCGGCGCTCGGCGCCGGCCCGCAGCGCGAGCAGAGCGTCGGCGGCGCGCACGCGTCCGCTGCTGGGGACGTGCAGCACCTCGCTCTCGAAGCGGAGCGCCGGCCAGCGGTCGCGGGCCTCGGCGGCGGAGATCAGCTCGCTCGCGACGCCGTGGGCGCGGTGCGCCTCCCGGACCGCGCGGAGGGGTCCGACGGGTCCGAGGTTCACGAGGCCGACCCGGTCGAGCAGCGGCGTGCCCTCCTCGACGCTCAACCGGTCCCAGAGGCGGGAGGCCTCGCCGAGGAGGTCGAGGTAGTCGTCGGCGGCGTAGGCCTCGTTGAAGTTCCGGGTGCGGCCGTGGGACGCGCCGTTCTCGTGGCCGGGGCCGAACTGCTCGAGGAGCACCACGTCCGTGCCGCGCTGGGCCAGCTGCCAGGCGGTGGCGGAGCCCATCGCGCCTCCTCCGATGACGATCGTGTCGACGTTCTCGCGCACCGCGACCTCTCTCTCCCGGTCCGACCCGCGCGGAACCGTGAGGACTCCACTCTGACGACGCGGAGGGTCGGCGGCCATGGACAGGTGGCGAGGGCGGAGGGCCCGGGGCACAGCAGACGTCGAACCCGGGCCCTCCCGGCCGGGCGCGGCGCCGGAGCGCGGTGCGACAGTTGTCGAAGCGAGCGGCCGCAGACCCCGACGACTACTCGACGCCGGACGCACGCTCCCTCGGCACCATGGACCCAGCGCCCCGGCGTCCCTCCCTCATCCCCGCCGCACGGCTGACCCGCAAGGAGTTCCCCATGAGATCCCGAGTACTGGCTCCCCTCGTCGCCGGTGCGGCGATGGCCGTCGCCCTCACCGCCTGCTCGCCGGGCACCACCGGAGCCCAGGCGCCCCCCGGGATCCTCCTGGGGACCACGGACAAGGTCACCGCCCTGGATCCCGCCGGCTCCTGGGACCTCGGCTCGGCGACGCTGCAGAACCAGGTCTTCTCCTGGCTGCTGACCTCCGCCCCCGGATCGACGGATCCCGTGCCGGACCTCGCGGCCTCGGCCGAGTTCACCGACCCCACCCACTACCGCGTCGCCCTGCGCGAGGACGCCGCCTTCGCCAACGGCAATCCGCTCACCGCCTCGGACGTGGTCTTCACCTTCGAGCGCCAGGTGGCGATCGCCGCTCCGAACGGCCCCTCGTCGCTGCTCTCGGACATGGTCTCGGTCGAGGCGGAGGACGACTCCACCGTCGTCTTCACACTGGCCACCCCGGACAACGCCCTCTGGCCCCAGATCCTCACCAGCCCCGCCGCCGCGATCGTCGACGAGGACGTCTTCTCGGCCGACTCCCTCACCACCGACGACGACATCGTCGCCGGCGACGCCTTCAGCGGGCAGTACTCCATCACGAGCTACAAGCTGAACTCGCTCGTGCAGCTCACCCGCAACGACTCCTACGACGGCCTCCTCGGCGCCGCCGCCAACGAGTCGGTGATCGTCCGCTACTACGCGGACGAGAGCAACCTCAAGCTCGACATCCAGCGCGGTGAGATCGCGGTCGCCTACCGCACGCTGAACGCGACCGACACGGAGGACCTCCGCGGCGAGGAGGGCCTGACGGTGCACTCCGGTCCCGGCGCGGAGATGCGCTTCCTGGTCTTCAACCCCGAGACGATGCCCTACGGCTCCGCGACCTCCGAGGCCGACGCCGACAAGGCGCTCGCCGTCCGCACCGCCGTCGCCGACCTGATCGACCGCGACGAGCTGTCGGACCAGGTCTACAAGGGCACCTACGCGCCGGTCTACTCGATCGTCCCCAGCGCTCTGACCGGATCGACGCCGGCGTACGAGGAGGCCTTCGGCGACGGGAGCGGCGGTCCCAGTGCCGACGAGGCCGCCGCCGCGCTCCAGGCGGCCGGGATCACCGGTCCCGTCGACCTCAAGCTGCAGTACAACACCGACCACTACGGCTCCAGCACCTCGGACGAGTACGCGCTCATCAAGAACCAGCTCGAGCGCAGCGGCCTGTTCACGGTCGACCTGCAGTCGACGGAGTGGACGCAGTACGTGAAGGAGAAGTCGACCTCCTACCCGCTCTACCAGCAGGGCTGGTTCGCGGACTACCCGGACTCGGACAACTACCTGAACCTGCTCTACGGCACCGACGAGGCCCCCTCCATCCTCGGCGCCGCCGTGAAGGACGACGCCTACAACGAGGTCGTGCTGCGCGAGCGGAGCCTGGCCCCCGGCGACGAGCGCACCGCGGCGATCGAGGAGGCGCAGCGCCTCGCGGCGGAGAAGGCGATCACCGTGCCGCTCCTCGAGGGCACGGAGACCGTCATCGCCTCCTCCACGATCTCGGGCATCGACGACACGCTCGACGGCTCCGGCCGGTTCCGCTTCGGGCTGCTCCGGAGCGAGTGATCGGGGCGCGCTGATCGGCCGGACGGGCCGCGGTGCCGCAGGAGGGGGAGACCCTCGGCGGCCGCCGCGGCCCGTCCGTGCGTCCGGGGGCGGCACTGCGGGGACGGCTCTGCCAGGACGGGGCACCCGGATCGATCAGCGTGCCAGCGCCGCCAGCTCCGCCCGGGTGCGGGCGCCGGCCTTGCGCAGCAGGTTCGACACGTGGAACTTCACGGTGTTGCCGCTGATGCCGAGGTCGTCCGCGATCCGCTGGTTCGAGGCGCCGAGCGTGATCAGGTTCAGCACCTCCCGCTCGCGGGCGCTGAGCTCGGCGAGGTCGAGCCCGTCGGGCTGCGCCGGCGGATCGAGGGGGAGGCGGATCGACAGGGTCGACCCCCAGCCCGCGGTCGACGCGACCGAGAGCTCCCCGTCGAGCCCGCGCACGCGCTCGGCGATCGGGCGCAGGGCGTCGTCGCGGGTCGTCAGCTCGCCCCGGCCGTCGTCGCGGATCTCGATGAGCAGGTTGAGCCCGTCGCAGTCCCACTGGATCCGCACCCGGCGCGTCTGCTCCGACTCCACGAACGCCAGCACGGCGCTCCGCACGATCGCGCGGGCCGCGTGCGCCACTTCGCCGGGGAGGGCGCGCCCGGTGGCGGGCGGCTCGACGAACTGCACGTCGAGGTCGCCGAAGCGCACGAGCGGACGCAGGTCGCTCCGGAGCCGCGCGAACGCGCCCACGACGGGCTCCAGCATCGCGCTGCGCTGCTCGTCCGAGGCGGTGCGCAGCTCGACCAGGGCGTTCGCGGCGATGTCGATCGCGACGGTGCGGGCCGCACGGTCGTCGAGGCGCTCGGCGCGCAGGGCGGCGAGCACCGACTCCAGCGCCACCGCGTGCCGGTCGGCCTGCTCGGCGACCGTGCGGGCGTGCTGCTGCAGCAGGGTGCGGGAGGCGGGGGACTCGGCGGGATCCATCCCCCGAACCTACCCGTCCTACCCGCGAGTGGCACCGCCCACCCGATCGGGTAGGTGGGCCTCCTCGATCAGGTGGCGCGCGGATCCGGCCGCCGGGCGCATTGTGGATCCATGCCCGCTGACGACCGCACCACCGACCCCGCAGAGGCGCTCGCCGTGATCGCCGCCGAGGTGTCCGCCGCGACCGCCTCGCTGACGACCGACCGCCTCGAGCCCGTCCTCGAGATGCTCGCCGGCGCCGACCGCGTCTTCGTCCACGGCGCCGGCCGCTCCGGCCTCGCTCTGCGGATGACCGCCATGCGCCTCATGCACCTCGGACTCGTCGTGCACGTGGTCGGCGACGTGACGACCCCGGCGATCCGCAGCGGCGACGTGCTGCTCACCGCGAGCGGCTCCGGCACCACCGGGGGCATTGTCCGCGCCGCGCAGGCCGCCGTCGACGCCGGAGCGCGGGTCGCGGCGATCACGACCGCCGCCGACTCCCCGCTGGCCGGGCTCGCCTCCGCCGTGGTGGTCGTGCCCGCCGCCGACAAGCTCGACCGCTCCGGGGCCGCCTCGGCGCAGTACTCCGGCGGGCTCTTCGAGCAGGTCGTGGTGCTCACCGGCGACGCCCTGTTCCACGCGCTCTGGCAGCGCCGCGGCGACAGCGCCGACGAGCTCTGGCCGCGCCACGCGAACCTCGAATGACCCGACTCCCCACCTCGACAGGAAGAAGCACCCCGTGAAGCTCCAGTTCGCCATGGACACCCTCAGCACCGACGCCGCCCTCGAGCTCGCCGCTGCCGCCGCCCCGCACGTCGACATCCTCGAGCTGGGCACCCCGCTCATCAAGAGCGCCGGCCTCTCCGCCATCACCGCCATCAAGGAGGCGCACCCCGACAAGACGGTCTTCGCCGACCTCAAGACGATGGACGCGGGCGAGCTCGAGGCCGACATGGCCTTCGCGGCCGGCGCCGACCTCGTGACGGTCCTCGGCGTCGCCGGCGACAGCACCATCGCCGGCGCGATCGCCGCCGGGAGGAAGCACGGCAAGGGCGTCGTCGTCGACCTCATCGGCGTGCCCGACAAGGCCGCCCGCGCCCGCGAGGTCGTCGCCCTCGGCGCCGAATTCGTCGAGATGCACGCCGGTCTGGACGAGCAGGCGGAGGAGGGCTTCACCTTCGAGACCCTGCTGCGCGACGGCGAGTCCTCCGGCGTGCCGTTCTCGGTCGCGGGCGGCGTGAGCACCGCCACCATCGAGTCGGTGCAGCGCGCCGGCGCCCTCGTGGCCGTTGCGGGCGGGGCCATCTACGGTGCCCCGGACGTCGGCGAGGCCGCCGCGGCCCTCCGCGCCGCCATCGTCTGACCCGTCGGCGCCGCCGCCCCCGAGGCCCGCTGATCCGGGTCGCGAGGGCGGCGGCGCCCTCGTCCGCGCGGGAGGCGGCAGCGCATCCCCGCCGGACGCCCGGCCCCTCTCGACTCGCCGACGGCGCGGTCCTACAGTGGCTGCGACGACCCTCGACTCCCGCCGCGGGACCGACGGCGCCGTCGCGAGCGGAGGGAAGCCGTGTCCTCGACCGCCCCCGGAGCCGACGCCGACGCCTCGACGAGGCTCCGCGACTTCCACCAGATCCTCCTCAACACCGCCGTCGCGAACGTGACGACGAGCTTCCTCTGGTTCGCGCTCACGTTCTGGGTGTACCTCGAGACGCGCTCCGTCCTGGCGACAGGGATCATCGGCGGCGCCTACATGCTGCTCGTCGCGGTCTTCGCGATGGCCTTCGGCACGATCGTGGACCGGCACCGCAAGTTCCGCGTCATGGTCTTCGCCGGCGCGGTCACACTCGTGTCGTTCGGCGTCGCGGGCGGCCTCTTCCTCGCGCTGCCCGAGGCGGCGCTCCTGGACTTCCGCGCCCCCTGGTTCTGGGTGTTCTCGGGCACGATCCTCTTCGGCGCCGTCATCGAGAACATGCGCAACATCGCCCTGTCCACGACGGTGACCCTGCTGGTCCCGGTGGAGGGGCACGCCCGCGCGAACGGCCTCGTCGGCACGGTCCAGGGCCTCGCCTTCGTGGTGACGAGCGTCTTCAGCGGGCTCGCCATCGGCCTGCTCGGCATGGGGTGGACGCTGGTGATCGCGATCGGCCTCTCCGCCGCCGCGCTCCTGCACCTCCTCTTCCTGCGCATCCCGGAGGACCGGCCCGCGCCGACGGGGGAGAGTGCGCCGCTGATCGATCTGCGCGGCAGCATCACCGCGGTGCGGGCGGCGTCCGGGCTGTTCGCGCTCATCGTCTTCTCGACGTTCAACAACCTGATCGGCGGCGTCTACATGGCGCTGATGGACCCGTACGGCCTCGAGCTGTTCCCGGTCGAGCTGTGGGGCGTGGTGCTCGGAGTGACGGCGACCGGCTTCGTCATCGGCGGTCTGCTCGTCGCGAGGTTCGGGCTCGGGAGGAACCCGATCAGGACGATGCTGCTGCTCGTGATGGCGATGGGCCTGATCGGCGCGGTCTTCACCCTCCGCGACTGGTGGTGGCTCTACGCCGGCGGCATCTGGATCTACATGACCCTGATCCCGGCGGTCGAGGCCGCCGAGCAGACGGTGATCCAGAAGGTCGTCCCCTTCGAGACCCAGGGGCGCGTCTTCGGCTTCGCGGCGGCGTTCGAGTCGGCCGCCGCTCCGATCACGTCGTTCCTCATCGCCCCGATCGCCGAGTTCGCGCTCATCCCGTACATGGAGTCGCCGGCCGGGCGCTCGGCGTTCGGCGGGCTGCTCGGCGACGGCATCGGCCGGGGGATCGCGCTGGTGTTCCTGGTCGGCGGAGTCGTCATGATCATCGCGGCCGGCGCGGCGATGCTCACCCGCTCCTACCGCGTCATGTCGGCGCAGTACCTGCGGGAGGCCGCGGCGAGCGGGGATGCGGAGCCCGTCGGCACGGAGGCGCCGGAGACGCACCGGACCGCGCCGAGCACCGTCGAGCAGAACCGCTAGCGCCCGCAGACGCCGCCCGTCATGCGCCTCCGGGGGGTCCGGCGGACCGGACGGCGCCGACACGAGGAAGACGTGCCGGACGCCCCCTCCCCAGGGTGCGGCGTCCGGCACGTCGGCTGCGACCACCCGGTCGACGGGCCCTCCTCGACTCCCGAGCGCTCCGCTGCCCCGCGCCTCCGGAGGGAGACATCGGGGCATGCGGCGCCGGCGGGGGGGAGGGCTCTGGTTCCCCGCCCCGCCGGCGCCGGCCGCCCGCGAGGGGCGGCGAGGATGCTCGTTCGGGCGTGCCTCGAGTGACGGCTACATGCCGTCACTGAGCATGGACTGCACCAGCTTCACGTGGCGCTCGAGGTTCAGCTGGCTGAACTCGCTGTTGTAGTTGAGGCCGTAGTTCAAGATGTGACCCGGGGTGCACTGGATTGTCGCGTCCGGTCCGTCCCAGGTGCGCAGCAGTGCCAGGGCCGAGTCCCAGCTGCTGTTCTCGCAGTTCGTGTTGAAGGTGGTCGACGTGCCCAAGCCCACGGTGTGCGAGATCTCGTGCATGGCGGTGCCCTCCACCATGTAGACGCGCTCCTTGCCGAAGCGGATCTGGCCGTAGATGTTCGCATCGGCCGTCGGGGTTCCGGGGCTGTACGAGACGGTCAGGGAGCGGGAGATGTTGCTGAGGCGGTTGTAGCGGGCCACGGCGCGGTCCATCGCGTCGGTGATGCGGGCGTAGGCGTCGGCCTCGTCAGCGGTCGGGCTCGCGACGCGGTTCAGCGTCCAGGTGATCTTCTGCACGGTCGGATCGGTCAGTGCCCAGCGCTGGGCCTTGGAGCCGGTGCAGGTCCACTGCTGAATGGGGGAGCCGTCGAGCTGGCGGAAGTCCTTGTTGTCGAGGCAGAGGTCGCTGTGCCGATTGGCGATCTCGGCGTAGCCTCCGCCGACGGAGGTGATCCGCCACTGCTGGGCGGTGCTGCCGTTGCAGCTCCACTGCCGCACCTCCGAGCCCGGGGTGGTGCCGAAGTCGAAGTTGTCGAGGCAGAGGTTGCTGAAGGTGTTCTTGATCTCGGCGTAGCCTGTGCCGAGGTCGGTGATCTGCCAGCGCTGGTTGCTCCCCTCGGTGCAGCTCCACTGCCGCACCTCGGCTCCGGGCTGAGTGCCGAAGTCGAAGTCGTCGAGACACATGCTGCTGTGCTGGTTGCGGATCTCCTGCGCCGATCCGAGGCCGACCGGGGCGGTGGCCGCGGAGGCGGGCGTGCTGAAGCCGAGCGTCGTGATTCCGACGACGGCCGTGATCAGAGCTCCGATCAGGTGGCGGGAGGGGTGGGACTTCGTTGTCCGGGACATAGGGGTGCCTTTCGCAGACATCCGGCGCCCCCGAGGGGACGCGTGTGAGGGGTCGCAGGAGGAGGCCGCGTCCGACCGGGTCGGGCGGCGGCAGAAGGAGCGTTCGGAGCCGGCCGGGACGGTGATCCGGCCGCTCGATCGCGGGGCGTGTCGGCACCGGGGCTCCGATGGGGAGCTGAGCCGGAGTCGGCCCGGTGTTGACGTGGACAACCATCGACCGGTCGGACAGCCGGTGTCAAGGGCCGATCCGCGCGGTGCTCGACGGGACGAGGGCGATCCGATCCGGGTGCGGCACGGCGGATCCCAGCGCTCGCAAGGAGAGAGCGCTCACACTGCCGACCGTCGGAACTTCCGCGGGATTCCGCCATTGTTACCGTTAACAAAACTCGCTACTGTGGCCCCTGAAGTGGTCAGCGTGTCCTCACGCCCGACATCCCACTCCGACCGACCGGTTCGATGACGAACCTGAGAGGACCGTCGATGACGACGACATCTCCGCCCCCCCGTCCGCCGACGCTCGCCAGCGTCGCGATGACCTCCGGCACCGCCGTCGATCCCGCTTCCGCCTCCTCGCGATGACCGCCGATCGCGAGCGCTGTCCCGCCGCCTGACCGGACCGCCCGCCCCCGCGGCCACCGCCCCGGTCGGCCTCGGATCGGCGCAGGAGATCCGCAACCAGCACAGCAGCATGTGT
>NZ_PSUC01000121.1:0-9648 GCF_002931635.1 Rathayibacter sp. AY2B7
CGGAACGAGCGCCGCCGGCCGCGCCATCACGGTAACGATCGCGCAACACTCCGGAAACGAGCTCCGACCAGCACATTCGCTCGCGCGGATCGGTTCATCACCACCCCTGGACCCGCCCCCGCAATTGTCCGACGTTTGCCCCTCGGCGGCTCCGCGGCTACCGTGGTCGGCGGTCCTCACGGGCCCCGATGAACCGGTCCGCGCTCGCACGGCGTCCCCCCAGGACGCGCCGCGATCGTACGGTCAACGGGAGTGGAGGCGGCCCCGAGGCCGCCTCGGACGCTCTCGCCTCCACCCCCTGCCGCGCTGAGCGGCGGGACGCACGCGGAGGCTCGACGCACGGCTGTCCCACGCTCCCGACCCGGCACCACGAGATGAGCGCAGGGCGTCGTCCCTGCGCGCCGACGGAGTGTACGTGCACCAGAACCAGCAGACCATCAGCGAGCCCCGGAGCGAGGCGGGCGCCGATCCGGCGACCCCCGCTCTCGAGGCCCGCCACCTCTTCAAGGTGTTCGGCCGGAAGCCCGACGAGGTCGTCCGCCGACTGAGCGAGGGCGCCGACCGCGGCGAGCTCGCCGGACTCGGCACGGCCGCGGTGATCGACGCGTCCTTCACCGTGCGCCGCGGCGAGATCTACGTCGTGATGGGCCTCTCCGGCTCCGGGAAGTCCACCCTGATCCGCATGCTGAACGGGCTCCAGGAGCCCTCCGCGGGCGAAGTCCTGATCGAGGTCTCCACCATCACCGGCGTCTCCGAGACGGAGCTAAGCCGCGTGCGCCGCTCGTCGGTGCCGATGGTGCTCCAGCACTTCCCGCTCCTCCCGCCCCGCACCCTGCTCGACAACGTCGCGTACCCGCTCGAGATCCAGGGCGTCCCCGCGGCCGAGCGCCGCGAGCGGGCGATGCTCGCGGTCGAGCGCGCCGGTCTCGCCGGCTGGCACGAGAAGATGCCCGACGAGCTCTCCGGCGGCATGCGCCAGCGCGTCGGCCTCGCCCGGGCGCTCGCCGCCGACACCGACATCGTGCTGATGGACGAGGCGTTCTCGGCACTCGACCCGCTGATCCGCCGCGAGATGCAGGAGCAGCTGATCGAGCTGCAGCACGAGCTCGGCAAGACCATCGTCTTCATCACGCACGACCTCAACGAGGCCATGTTCCTCGGCGACCGCATCGCGGTGATGCGCGACGGCCGCATCGTCCAGATCGGCACCCCGGAGGAGATCCTCACCGACCCGGCGAACGACTACGTCGCCCAGTTCGTGCAGGACGTCGACCGCGCCCGCGTGCTCACCGCCTCCGCCGTGATGGAGCCCGCCCGCTCCGTGGTCACCCTCGCGGCCGGTCCCCGCGCCGCGCTCCGGAGCATGCGCGACCTGCAGACCTCGGCCGCGTTCGTGGTCGGCGGCGGACGCCGCCTGCTGGGCACGGTCCGCGACCGCGACGTGATCGAGCAGGTGCGCCGGAGCACCGGCGACCTCTCGGCGGTCCTCGCCTCCGACGTCGTCACCGTCGGTCCGGACACCGCCCTCAGCGAGGTCATCGAGCCCGCCGTCGAGTCGGCGCTGCCGGTCGCCGTGGTCGACTCCAACGCGCGTGTGCTCGGAGCGATACCACGGGTGACCCTGCTCGCGGCGCTCGGCAACGTGCCCGCCCGCACCGGCGAGCACCCGGTGATCGAGCCGCCCGCCACCGTCTCGACCGAGGTCGTCACCGCGACCCTGCACGCGACCGGAGGCCCCGTCGAGGACGCCGTCCTCGCGGCGGACGGAGGTGCACGATGACCGATCTCGGCTTCCGCCTCCCGCTCGGCGCCCTCGCCGAGGGTGCCGTCGACGTCCTCACGCAGACCTTCCAGCCGGTCTTCGACCTGCTGCGCACCGTCTTCGGCGCCCTCTACTCCGGCGTCGACCTCGTCCTCGCGACACCGCCCTTCTGGGTGATCGTCGCCTTCCTCGCCGTACTGGCCTACGCCGTCCGCGGCTGGGTCTTCGCGGCCGGCACCGCCGTGGGGCTCCTGCTGATCGTGGGGGTCGACCAGTGGGAGAACGCGATGGACTCCCTCGCGCTGGTGCTCGTCGCGTCCGTGATCGCCATCGCGCTGAGCGTGCCGCTGGGCGTGCTCGCCGCGCGCAACCGCACGGCCTCCGCGGTCATCCGGCCCGTGCTCGATCTGATGCAGACGATGCCGGCCTTCGTCTACCTGATCCCCGCGCTGATCCTGTTCCGGGTCGGAGTGGTGCCGGGCATCGTCGCGACCATCGTGTTCGCGATGGCGCCGGGCGTCCGGCTCACCGAGCTGGGCATCCGCGGCGTCGACCCGGAGCTCGTCGAGGCGGGGTAGTCGTTCGGCTCCTCGAAGTGGCGGATCCTCCGCCAGATCCAGCTGCCGCTGGCGCTGCCCTCGATCCTGGCGGGCCTCAACCAGGTCATCATGCTCTCGCTCTCGATGGTCGTCATCGCGGGCATGGTCGGCGCCGGAGGGCTGGGCGGCGACGTCGTCGCGAGCCTCAACCGGATCGACGTCGCGCTCGGCTTCGAGGCGGGCATCTCCGTCGTGATCCTCGCGGTCGTCCTCGACCGGATGACCGGCGCTCTGGGCTCGCCCTCGCCGGCGAGGGTCGCCCGGGCGAAGAACCGCCGCGCCGTCGTGGCGACCCGTTCGGCCGTCGGCGTCGTCTCGATCGGCCTGGTCGCGTCCCTCGGGGCCGCAACCCTCGCCGCTCCCGCCACCGCCGCCTCCGTCGACAACGGCGACCGCACCGACGTGACCGTCGCCGTGTTCCAGGGCTGGGACGAGGGGATCGCCGTCTCCGCTCTGTGGGAGGCGGTGCTCGAGGAGCAGGGCTACGACGTGACCCTGCAGAACGCCGACGTCGCCCCCGGCTTCCAGGGCCTCTCGACCGGCGACTACGACCTCGCCCTCGACACCTGGCTGCCGCTCACCCACGCCCGGTACGTCGAGCAGTACGGCGACTCGATCGTCGACCTGGGCGCGTGGAACGACGAGGCGAAGCTGACCATCGCGGTCAACGAGGACGCCCCGATCGACTCCCTCGAGGAGCTCGCCGCCGACCCGGGCGTCGTCGGGAACCGCCTGATCGGCATCGAGCCCGGCTCCGGTCTCAACAAGACGACGACCGAGGACGTCATCCCCGGCTACGGCCTGGAGGGGATGGACTACCTCACCTCGTCGACGCCGGCCATGCTCCAGGAGCTCTCGAGCGCGACCGCCGCGGGCGAGAACATCGCCGTCACGCTCTGGCGCCCGCCCTGGGCCGACGACGCCTTGCCGGTCAAGGACCTCGAGGGTCCGAAGGGCCTGCTCGGGCAGGCGGAGGGGATCCACTCCTTCGGCTCGGCCGCCTTCGACGCGGACTACCCGACGATGAGCCGCTGGATCCGCGACTTCCGGATGGACTCGAAGACGCTCTACTCGCTCGAGAACGCGCTGTTCAACGACGGGGCCGACGACCGCTCCGCCGCCCTCGCCGCGTGGATGGACGAGAACCGGGAGTACGTCGACACGCTGATCACCTGATCCGCCACCACGACGAAGGCCGAGAGGCCGGGCGGCCCCGGACCAGGGCTGTCCCGGCCTCTCGGCCTTCGTCGCGCAAGGGTCAGGCGGCGCTGACCCGGCGTCCCGCGGTGGCGCGGACGAGGAGGGTGACCACCAGCACCACGGCGGCGGCGACCAGCGCGGCGATCCCGGCGGGGACCGAGACGAGCTCGCCGGCGAAGCGGCCGACGGCGACCCAGGAGAGTCCCCAGACGAGCGAGAGCATCGGGGCGATGCGGCCGCGGCCGGTGACCGCGATCAGGAGTCCGACGAGCGCGGCGACGGCGAGGACGACGACCGCCCAGACCGCGGCGCCCGGACCGTCCGCGCTGCCGACTCCCGCGCCGACGAGCCCGGCGGTGATGTTCGCGGCCGTGGCCACGCACACCCAGCCGAGGTAGAGCCCGAAGGTGCCGTCCGTCACGATCGCGTCGACCACTCCGGCCGACCGGGTGGTCCGCAGGATCACGAAGATGCGCGCGAGCACGGCCAGCAGCAGGGCGATCACGACGACGCTGAGCGTCAGGAAGCCGGCCTGGACGACCAGGATCCACGCGGCGTTCAGGAGGAGGCTCGCGGCGGCCCAGTAGCCCAGCCGGCGGTGGCGGGTGCGGGTGGTCTGCGAGGGCAGGAACTGCCAGATCGCGTAGGCGATGAGGCCGGTGTAGATGACGCTCCAGATCGCGAAGGCGGGGCCGTCGGGAGCGATGGGGGTGGAGGACGCGGTCAGGGCGCCGCCGGCCGCGTTCTGGATCTGCGTGCCGCCCGCGGCGCCCGAGCCGATGAACGAGCCGATGAGGGCGAGCACCGCGCTCACGGCGACGACGACCTGGCGGATCCGGTCGGCGCGGTCGGGGGTTCGTGTGGCGGTCATGTCGCTCCTCCATTAGTCAGCTGGCTGAGTAATAAGAGTATCGCGATTCCGCTCCCCGTCCACTGGGGCTTGCGGCGCGGCCCCGGCCCTGGATGAGGGCCGGGGCCGGATCCTCAGGCTCGAGCGGTCGCGTACTGCTCGCGGATCACGGGGCGGTGGTCCGGCGCGGGCTCGGCCACCGAGGTGACGGTCCACGTCGGACGCGATCCGGTCAGCGCCCAGGCGGCCTGCACGGCGGCACCGTCGGCCACGTACTCGCCGGGCGTCGGCACCTGCACGGGCACGTCGAACACCTGCGAGGCCGCGAGCTGCACGGCGCGGTTCTGCGCGGCCCCGCCGATGAGGAGGATGCGCCGCGCCTCCACTCCCTGCGCGCGAACGGCGTCGAGCCCGTCGGCCAGTCCGCAGAGCATGCCCTCGATCGCCGCGCGGGCGAGGTTCGGCCGCGTGGTCGAGGCGATGGTCATCCCGTGCAGCTCGCGGCCTCGCAGGTGTTCGACGTGCCCGTGCAGGTGCCGACGCCCGGCGAGTACGTGGCCGACGGTGCCGCCGTGCAGGCCGCCTGGGCGCTGACCGGATCGCGTCCGACGTGGACCGTCACCTCGGTGGCCGAGCCCGCGCCGGACCACCGCCCCGTGATCCGCGAGCAGTACGCGACCGCTCGAGCCTGAGGATCCGGCCCCGGCCCTCATCCAGGGCCGGGGCCGCGCCGCAAGCCCCAGTGGACGGGGAGCGGAATCGCGATACTCTTATTACTCAGCCAGCTGACTAATGGAGGAGCGACATGACCGCCACACGAACCCCCGACCGCGCCGACCGGATCCGCCAGGTCGTCGTCGCCGTGAGCGCGGTGCTCGCCCTCATCGGCTCGTTCATCGGCTCGGGCGCCGCGGGCGGCACGCAGATCCAGAACGCGGCCGGCGGCGCCCTGACCGCGTCCTCCACCCCCATCGCTCCCGACGGCCCCGCCTTCGCGATCTGGAGCGTCATCTACACCGGCCTCATCGCCTACGCGATCTGGCAGTTCCTGCCCTCGCAGACCACCCGCACCCGCCACCGCCGGCTGGGCTACTGGGCCGCCGCGAGCCTCCTCCTGAACGCCGCGTGGATCCTGGTCGTCCAGGCCGGCTTCCTGACGCTCAGCGTCGTCGTGATCGCCCTGCTGCTGGCCGTGCTCGCGCGCATCTTCGTGATCCTGCGGACCACCCGGTCGGCCGGAGTGGTCGACGCGATCGTGACGGACGGCACCTTCGGGCTCTACCTCGGCTGGGTGTGCGTGGCCACGGCCGCGAACATCACCGCCGGGCTCGTCGGCGCGGGAGTCGGCAGCGCGGACGGTCCGGGCGCCGCGGTCTGGGCGGTCGTCGTCCTCGCCGTCGCCGCGCTCGTCGGACTCCTGATCGCGGTCACCGGCCGCGGCCGCATCGCCCCGATGCTCTCGCTCGTCTGGGGACTCTCCTGGGTCGCCGTCGGCCGCTTCGCCGGCGAGCTCGTCTCGGTCCCCGCCGGGATCGCCGCGCTGGTCGCCGCCGCCGTGGTGCTGGTGGTCACCCTCCTCGTCCGCGCCACCGCGGGACGCCGGGTCAGCGCCGCCTGACCCTTGCGCGACGAAGGCCGAGAGGCCGGGACAGCCCTGGTCCGGGGCCGCCCGGCCTCTCGGCCTTCGTCGTGGTGGCGGATCAGGTGATCAGCGTGTCGACGTACTCCCGGTTCTCGTCCATCCACGCGGCGAGGGCGGCGTAGCGGTCGTCGGCCCCGTCGTTGAACAGCGCGTTCTCGAGCGAATAGAGCGTCTTCGAATCCATCCGGAAGTCGCGGATCCAGCGGCTCATCGTCGGACAGTCCGCGTCCAAGGCGGCCGAGCCGAAGGAGTGGATCCCCTCCGCCTGCCCGAGCAGGCCCTTCGGATCCTCGAGGTCCTTGACCGGGAAGGCGTCGTAGGCCCAGTGCGGGCGCCAGAGCGTGACGGCGATGTTCTCGCCCGCGGCGGTCGCGCTCGAGAGCTCCTGGAGCATGGCCGGCGTCGACGAGGTGAGGTAGTCCATCCCCTCCAGGCCGTAGCCGGGGATGACGTCCTCGGTCGTCGTCTTGTTGAGACCGGAGCCGGGCTCGATGCCGATCAGGCGGTTCCCGACGACGCCCGGGTCGGCGGCGAGCTCCTCGAGGGAGTCGATCGGGGCGTCCTCGTTGACCGCGATGGTCAGCTTCGCCTCGTCGTTCCACGCGCCCAGGTCGACGATCGAGTCGCCGTACTGCTCGACGTACCGGGCGTGGGTGAGCGGCAGCCAGGTGTCGAGGGCGAGGTCGTAGTCGCCGGTCGAGAGGCCCTGGAAGCCGGGGGCGACGTCGGCGTTCTGCAGGGTCACGTCGTAGCCCTGCTCCTCGAGCACCGCCTCCCACAGAGCGGAGACGGCGATCCCCTCGTCCCAGCCCTGGAACACGGCGACGGTCACGTCGGTGCGGTCGCCGTTGTCGACGGAGGCGGCGGTGGCGGGAGCGGCGAGGGTTGCGGCCCCGAGGGACGCGACCAGGCCGATCGAGACGACGCCGACGGCCGAACGGGTCGCCCCGACGGCGCGGCGGCTCTTCGCCCGGGCGACCCTCGCCGGCGCGCGCGAGCCCAGCGCGCCGGTCATCCGGTCGAGGACGACCGCGAGGATCACGACGGAGATGCCCGCCTCGAAGCCGAGCGCGACGTCGATCCGGTTGAGGCTCGCGACGACGTCGCCGCCCAGCCCTCCGGCGCCGACCATGCCCGCGATGACGACCATCGAGAGCGAGAGCATGATGACCTGGTTGAGGCCCGCCAGGATCGAGGGCAGCGCCAGCGGCAGCTGGATCTGGCGGAGGATCCGCCACTTCGAGGAGCCGAACGACTCCCCCGCCTCGACGAGCTCCGGGTCGACGCCGCGGATGCCCAGCTCGGTGAGCCGGACGCCCGGCGCCATCGCGAACACGATGGTCGCGACGATGCCCGGCACCACTCCGACCCGGAACAGGATCAGCGCGGGGATCAGGTAGACGAAGGCCGGCATCGTCTGCATCAGATCGAGCACGGGCCGGATGACCGCGGAGGCCGTGCGGTTGCGCGCGGCGAGCACGCCCAGCGGCACGCTCAGCGCGATGGCGATCACGGACGCGACGAGCACCAGCGCGAGGGAGTCCATCGCGTTCTCCCACTGGTCGACCCCCACGATCAGCAGGAGCCCCACGGCGGTGCCGGCCGCGAAGACCCAGCCGCGGACGGCGTAGGCCAGTACGGCGAGGAAGGCGACGATCACCCAGAAGGGCGGTGTCGCGAGGACGAGGTCGACGCCGGAGTAGAGGGCGCCGAAGACGGTGCGCAGCAGGTCGAAGACCGGCTGGAAGGTCTGCGTGAGGACGTCGACGGCACCCTCGGCGAGGGCGCCGAGCGGGAGGCGGAAGCCGAGATCGGTCATCGTGCACCTCCGTCCGCCGCGAGGACGGCGTCCTCGACGGGGCCTCCGGTCGCGTGCAGGGTCGCGGTGACGACCTCGGTCGAGACGGTGGCGGGCGGCTCGATCACCGGGTGCTCGCCGGTGCGGGCGGGCACGTTGCCGAGCGCCGCGAGCAGGGTCACCCGCGGGATCGCTCCGAGCAGACGCCCGTCGGCGTCGACCACGGCGACCGGCAGCGCCGACTCGACGGCGGGCTCGATGACCTCGCTGAGGGCGGTGTCCGGACCGACGGTGACGACGTCGGAGGCGAGGACCGCCGAGAGGTCGCCGGTGCTCCGGCGCACCTGCTCGATCACGTCGCGGTCGCGGACCGTGCCCAGCAGGCGGCGTCCGCCGCCGACCACGAACGCGGCCGAGGTCTGCAGGTCGCGCATGCTCCGGAGCGCGGCGCGGGGACCGGCCGCGAGGGTGACCACGGAGCGGGCGGGCTCCATCACGGCGGAGGCGGTGAGCACGCGGGCGCGGTCGACGTCCTGCACGAACTGGGCGACGTAGTCGTTCGCCGGGTCGGTGAGGATCTCCTCCGGGGTGCCGATCTGGACGATGCGGCCGTCGCGCATCACCGCGATGCGGTCGCCGAGGAACATGGCCTCGTTGAGGTCGTGCGTGATGAAGACGATGGTCTTGCCGAGCTCGTGCTGCAGCTCGATCAGCTGCTCCTGCATCTCGCGGCGGATCAGCGGGTCGAGTGCCGAGAACGCCTCGTCCATCAGCACGATGTCGGTGTCGGCGGCGAGCGCCCGGGCGAGGCCGACGCGCTGGCGCATGCCGCCGGAGAGCTCGTCGGGCATCTTCTCGTGCCAGCCGGCGAGACCGGCGCGCTCGACCGCGAGCATCGCCCGCTCGCGGCGCTCGGCCGCGGGGACGCCCTGGATCTCGAGCGGGTACGCGACGTTGTCGAGCACGGTGCGGTGCGGGAGGAGCGCGAAGTGCTGGAACACCATCGACACCGACGAGCGGCGCACGCGGCGTAGCTCCGCCTCGGAGACGCCGGGGAAGGTGGAGCCCTCGATCAGGACCTCGCCCGCGGAGGGCTCCTGGAGCCCGTTCAGCATGCGGATCAGGGTGGACTTCCCGGAGCCGGAGAGGCCCATCACGACGTAGATCTCGCCGCGGCGCACGGTGAAGGACGCGTCGATCACCGCGGCCGTGCCGAGTCCGGCGAGCTCGCCGCGCTCGGCGCCCTCGCTCAGTCGGCGGACGACCTCGTCGGGCTTCCGGCCGAACACCTTGAAGAGGTGGCGGGCCTCGAGAGCGGGGGTCGCCGGATCGGCGCCCGCCTCGCTCCGGGGCTCGCTGATGGTCTGCTGGTTCTGGTGCACGTACACTCCGTCGGCGCGCAGGGACGACGCCCTGCGCTCATCTCGTGGTGCCGGGTCGGGAGCGTGGGACAGCCGTGCGTCGAGCCTCCGCGTGCGTCCCGCCGCTCAGCGCGGCAGGGGGTGGAGGCGAGAGCGTCCGAGGCGGCCTCGGGGCCGCCTCCACTCCCGTTGACCGTACGATCGCAGCGCGTCCTGGGGGGACGCCTTGCGAGCGCTGACCGGTTCATCGGGGCCCGTGAGGACCGCCGACCACGGTAGCCGCGGAGCCGCCGAGGGGCAAACGTCGGACAATTGCGGGGGCGGGTCCAGGGGTGGTGATGAACCGATCCGCGCGAGCGAATGTGCTGGTCGGAGCTCGTTTCCGGAGTGTTGCGCGATCGTTACCGTGATGGCGCGGCCGGCGGCGCTCGTTCCG
>NZ_PSUC01000122.1:0-9516 GCF_002931635.1 Rathayibacter sp. AY2B7
CTTCTCGTAGATCTGCAGCTCGAGGCCGTGCACGCTCTCGGTGACGGACTGGAGCCGGTCGCGCACGCTCCCCTCCTCGCGGCGGAGCCCCTGCAGCTCGGCGTTCTGCTGCGAGCGCGCCGCCTCGGCCGCTACGAGCTCGGCCCGGGCCTGCTGGACGGAGCGGTCGACGGAGGCGAGGACGGCGGGGAGCGCGGCGGTCACCTCGGCCGCGGCGTCGCGCTGGCGACGGCGGATCACGGCGCGGCGCGCGGCCTCGTCGGCGGCGGCGCGGTCGGCGGCCAGCTGGCGGGCCAGCGCCTCCCCGCGGGACTGCTCCGCCCGCACCCGCTCCTTGGCGGTCTCGACGCCGAGCCGCGCCTCGATCTCGCGCTCGCGTGCGGTGTCGACGTCGCGCTGCAGACCGTCGCGCGCGCTCGCGTCGAGCACCGGCCGGGGCCTGGCGCGCGCGGCGTCGAGCGCCGACCTCGCCTCCTGGGCCGCGCGCTCGGCGTCGCCGACCCGGTCCGAGGCGACGGCCAGCGCCCTCGAGCCCCGGCCGTGCTCGGCGGTGGCCGCCTCGAGCTGGGCGCGCACGCCGCCGAGCCGCTCGGTGTGGGCGGCACGGGCGGCGTCGTGCTCGCGGAGGGCCGAGAGCGCGCTCGCGGCCTGCTCCTTCGCGCCGCGGAGCGCTCCGGTCTGCTCGGCGAGCTCGAAGCGGAGCCGGTCGATCCCGCCCTCGACCTCCTCCAGCCGGGCGGCGGCCGAGTCGCGCTCGGAGACGAGCTCGATCCGGCTGCGCTGCCCGCCGGAGCCGGCGCTCTGCACGGCGTCGGAGACGGTCGCGCCGTCGCGGGTGACCAGCACGGTGCCCGGATCGATGCCCTCTCTCAGGCGCCGCGCCGCGGCGAGGTCCTCGACCACGAGCACGCGCTCGAGGAGCGAGAGGACCCCGGCCGGCGCCGTGACGAGGTCGCCCGCGCGTTCCGCCCCCTCGGGAACGGTGAGAGCGACGTGCGGCCGGGCGGCGTCGGCGACCAGCAGCTCGACGCGTCCGAGGTCGCGCTCCAGCGCGGCGTCCAGAGCCGCGTCGGCCCGGGCGGTCGACTCGACCAGCACGGCGTCGGCGACCGCGCCGAGGGCGGCGGCGATCGCGGCCTCGGAGCCCGGCCGCACCTGGATCCGCTCGGCGACCCGGCCGCGCACCCCCTCGATCCGGGCGGCGATCAGCTCGGCCGAGCCGTCCGAGACGTCGAGGGCCAGCGACAGGGCACCCGTGCGGGCGGCCAGCGCCTCGCGCTCGCGCTCCAGGGCGTGCAGCTCCTCGCGCAGCCGCTCGATCCCGCCCTCGGCGGCCGAGACCGCGGACTGGGCGAGCTCGTAGCCCTCGTCGAGGCCGCCGTCGGGGCCGCGGCCCGCGTCGTCCAGCTCGGCCTCCAGAGCGTCGAGCGCCCGCCGCGCCGCCTCCTTCCGCCGGTCGGCCGCGTCGAGGGTGTTCTGCGCGCGCAGGACCTCGCCCCGGACGGACGCGAGACGGGAGGCGGCGGTGTCGGCCTGCCCCGAGAGGGTGGAGAGCTCGAGGTCGTAGCGCGAGACGAGGGCCGCCTGCGCGGCGATCTCCTCGTCGACCGCGTCGAGGGCGGAGCGGGCGGCGACGGTCGTGCGCTGCGCCTGGACCCACGCCGTCTCCGCGTCGAGGACGGCCTGCCGCAGCCGCTCCAGCTCGACCCGCGCCTCCTCCACCTGGGCCGGCGTCACGCGCGGCTGGATCTGCGGTTGCTCGGACTCGAGCTCGAGCATCGCGAGCCGCTGCCCGGCGAGGGCCGAGAGGTTGCGCAGCCGCTCCTGCACCGACTCCAGCTCGAACGAGGTGCGCCGGGCGTCGTCGACCGCGTCGCCGACCGCCTCCGCCTCGATCCGCGCTCGCCGGAGCGTCGCCTGCTCGAGCCGCTGCTGCAGGACCACCCGCTCGCTGTGCCGCTCGCTCTCGGTGCGGGCGAAGCCGTCCAGAGCGGTCCGGAGCGCGACCACGTCGTCGGCGAGCAGGCGCGCCCGGGCGTCGCGCACCACGGCGGCGATCGTCTGCGCCTGCCGTGCGACCTCGGCCTGGCGCCCGAGGGGCTTGAGCTGGCGCCGGATCTCGCCCGCGAGGTCGGAGAGGCGGGTCAGGTTCGCCTGCATCGCCTCGAGCTTGCGGAGCGTCTTCTCCTTGCGGCGGCGGTGCTTCAGGATCCCGGCGGCCTCCTCGATGAACCCGCGCCGCTCCTCGGGGGTCGCGTGCAGCACGGCGTCGAGCTGTCCCTGCCCCACGATGACGTGCATCTCGCGCCCGAGACCGGAGTCGCTCAGCAGCTCCTGCACGTCGAGCAGCCGGCAGCCGCGTCCGTTGATCGCGTACTCGCTGCCGCCGTTGCGGAAGAGGGTCCGGGTGATCGTCACCTCGGTGTACTCGATCGGCAGGGCGCCGTCCGAGTTGTCGATGGTGAGCGCGACCTCGGCGCGGCCGAGGGGTCCGCGGGTGGAGGTGCCCGCGAAGATGACGTCCTCCATCTTGCCGCCGCGGAGCGTCTTCGCCCCCTGCTCCCCCATCACCCAGGCGAGCGCGTCGACGACGTTGCTCTTGCCCGAGCCGTTGGGGCCGACGACGCAGGTGACCCCCGGCTCGAAGGCGAACGTGGTCGGCTGAGCGAAGGACTTGAACCCCTTGAGGGTCAGGCTCTTCAGGTACACCCGGCCGCCTCGCTCCCGTCCACAACGCCTCCACGGTAGCCGACGGCCGCGGCCGGGCCGGGAGGCGGAGCCCCGACCGGCCGACGGACCGCCGCGATCCCGCACCGGAACAGGCGCAGGAGGCCGCCGCGGGCGCCGGGACGTGCACACTGGGGTGGTGAACCGCACCCCCGACCCAGCGCTCCGGATCCGCGAGCTCGCGATCCCCGAGGCCGTGGGCGCCGACGGCTGGAGCGACTTCCTCGCCCTGACCGCGATCGGCGACGCTGTCGAGGCGGAGGGGACCGGCACCGCCGACCTGGGCTTCCCGGCGGAGGCGAGCCTCGGCGAGTGGCAGCAGCGCGAGCACTCGCCCCGCCGCGCCTTCCTCGCCGAGCGGGATGGTCGGCCCGTCGGCAGCGGGGAGCTGCACTGGAGCACGGCCGCGGACGATGACGCCGCCTGGCTCTCGATCTCGGTCCTCCCGGCCGAGCGCGGGCGGGGAGTCGGCTCGGCCCTGATGGAGCGCCTGAGCGCGGAGGCGGCGGGTCTCGGCCGCCGCGTCCTGCAGACCTGGACGGCGCACCGGGCCGACGCCTCCGGCCCGCGGCTGGCCGCGCTCTCGGGAGCCGGCTCCGTCCCCTCCGCCGACCCCGGCTCGCGACGGCTCGCCGCCCGCGGCTGGTCCCTCGAGCAGGTGGAGCGGGTCAGCGTCGCCCGGCTGCCCCTCGACCGCGAGGCGACCGCCGCGCGACGGAAGGCCGCGTCGCACCACGCCCCCGGCTACGACCTGCTGCACTGGTGCGGCGCGACTCCGGAGGAGTGGATCGAGGACCTCCTGCTCCTGCGCTCGCGGATGTCGGTCCAGGCCCCGTCCGCCGGCCTCTCGGTGCCGGAGGAGACGTGGACCCGCGCGAGGCTCGCCGCCCACGAGCACGGGGCCGCGGCGGGCGGACGACGGGAGCTGACCTCCGCGGTGCTGCACCGCGCGAGCGGACGACTGACCGGATACTGCACCGTCGACGTGATCCCGGGCCGCGCCGCCCTCTGGGGCGACACGCTCGTCCTGCCCGAGCACCGCGGACACCGCCTGGGAATGCTGCTCAAGCTCGACGCCCTGGAGCACCTCTCCCTGACCGCCCCGGACTGCCGGGCCGTCTACACCTGGAACGCCGAGGAGAACCGACCGATGCTCGCCGTGAACGAGGCCGTCGGCTTCACCCCCGTCGCCCACGAGGGCCAGTGGAGGAAGGAGCTCTCATGACCCCGCTCGTCGAGCCCGGACCGCCGCTGACCGCCGCCGAGCGCGAGCGGTTCGCCCGGCAGATCCGCCTGGCGCCTCTCGGGGAGCTCGGACAGCGGCGCCTCCGGAACGCGCGCGTGCTGATCCTCGGCGCGGGCGGCATCGGCTCGCCGGTGATCACGGCGCTCGCCGCGGCCGGGATCGGGCGGCTCGGCATCGTGGACGGCGACGTCGTCGAGCTCTCGAACCTGGCGCGGCAGACGGCGCACGACGACTCCTCGGTGGGCCGGTCGAAGGCGGAGTCGGCGGCGGAGACCGCGCGGCGGCTCTCCCCCGGCATCGACGCCCGGGCCTTCCCGGTGTCGATGACCTCGGCCAACGTCGACGCCCTGGTGGCGGGCTGGGACGTCGTGGTCGACGGCTTCGACACCTTCGGCGCGCGCTACCTCGCCTCGGACGCGACGACGCGCGCCGGGATCCCGCACGTGTGGGGGTCGGCACTCGGCTTCGACGGGCAGCTCTCGACCTTCTGGGCCGGCGCTCCGGGCGGAGGGGTGACCCTGCGCGCGCTGCACCTCGAGGCCGAGGACGCGGGCGACAGCTGCTCGACGGTGGGCGTGCTGGGCGCGCTCTGCGCGCTGATCGGCTCGGCCATGGCGGCCGAGGTCGTGAAGCTCGTGACCGGGGCGGGCGAGCCGCTGTTCGGTCGCGTCCTCGTGCACGACGCTCTCGACTCCTCCTGGGCCGAGCTCCCTCTCGAGCGGCGGGTGCCGCCGGTCCCGGAGCGGCGGGCCGCGGCGGGCTCGATCACGGCGGCCGAGCTGCGGGAGCGGCTGGCCTGGCCGACGCCCCCGACCGTCGTCGACCTCCGCGAGGACGACGAGGACCGGTCCGTCGCGGTGCCCGGTGCCGTGCGGATGCCGATGTCGCGCTTCGACCCCGCCGCTCTGCCGGCCGGTCCGCTCGTGCTGCACTGCGCCTCCGGGGTCCGGTCGCGTCTCGCAGCGGAGCGCGCGGCGGCGGCGGGCGTGGCGTCCGACTCGCTCGACGGCGGGATGGCGTCGTGGCGGGAGCGGTGACCCGCCCCGTCCTCCACACGACGACCGCCGTCCTGAGCTCGTGACGTACCGCGTCGGCCGCTGAGCCGGTCCGCTCCGTCGCTCACCGGACCGAGGTTGGCGTTCCCGCGCGGCCGTGTGCGACGGAGCACTCCGGGCGGGCCCAGGGACGAGGGGTGCTCCGCAAGAGCGAGCGTCTGCTGCAGAGTGCGCGGAGCGGGTGCAGGCGTCGAGGACGGCTGGTCGAAGGTCAGCCGCCGGCGAACGGCGGCAGGACGTCGACCGCGGCATCGGGACGCAGCGGCGTGGCCCTGTCCGCGGTCGACACGCCGTCGACCAGGTAGGTGCACCGTGCGAGCACGTCGGCGGCCGAGGGCGCGGAGGCGACGAGTCTCTCCTCGAGAGCGCCCAGGTCGGGCACCTCGTCGAGCTCGTCGGAACCACGGCCGAGGGCGGCCTTGGCCGCCGCGAAGTAGCGGACCCGCATGCTCATCCGCCGATCGCGCTCATGGTGCGCTCGGGCTGCACGAAGCCCGCCCGGTTCATCTCGTGTCCCGCGGGCTTGGCCCACATCGCCCCGCGCCAGAGCTGGGCGACCTCGTGGTCGTCCGCGCCCGCGCGCATCGGGCCGAGCAGGTCCGTCTCCTCGTTCGAGAAGAGGCAGCTGCGGACACCTCCCTCGGCGGTGAGCCGGGTGCGGCGGCAGTCGTCGCAGAAGTTCTCGGTGACGGACGCGATGATCCCCACCTGGCCGAGCACCTCGGACCCCCCGGCCTCGCGGACGTCGAAGAGCTCGGCGGGGGCGCCGTCGCGCGGGGCCGCGTGCGGGCTGAGCGAGAAGCGCTCCGAGAGCAGCGCCCGGATGTCCGCGGCGGTGATCATGGTCGCGCGATCCCAGCCGTGGTCGGCGTCGAGCGCCATCTGCTCGATGAAGCGGAGCTGGTGGCCTCCCGCGAGGGCCCAGGCGAGCAGCTCCGGGGCCTCGTGGTCGTTGATCCCGGGCAGGAGCACCGCGTTGATCTTGGTCTGGTCCAGGCCCGCGGGGCCGAGCGCGTCGATGCCTGCGAGCACGCGGTCGAGGAACGGGCGACGGGTGACCTTCGCGAAGGTCTCGGCGCAGATCGAGTCGAGCGAGACGTTGACGCGGTTCAGGCCGGCGTCGGCGAGCGCCGCCGCCCGACCCGACAGGCCGATCGCGTTCGTCGTGAGCGAGATCTCGGGGCGCGGGTCGAGGGAGGCGACGTCGCGGATGATGTCGACGAGGTCCTTGCGCAGGAGCGGCTCGCCGCCGGTGAAGCGGATCTGGCGGACGCCGAACTGCTCCACGGCGATGCGCGCGAGGCGGAGGATCTCCTCGCGGCTGAGGAGGGATGCGGGCGGCTGGAACGGCAAACCCTCCGCCGGCATGCAGTAGGTGCAGCGCAGATTGCACTTGTCCGTCAGCGAGATCCGCAGATCGTCCGCGACACGCCCGTAGGTGTCCAGGAGGAGCGGGGTGGCGGGGCGGTCGGCGGGGAGGACCGCGCTGCGCTGTCGGGGCCGGAGGCCCGGGATCCCCAGTGCTGTGCTCATCCGCTCACACTACGCCGCGGAACCGGGCGCGACCCGGCAAGATGGACTCGGTCCCGCCGCCGGTCGGGCTCCGCCGCTCGCGAGAGGACACGATGACCTCGATCGACCTGCACGCCGCCCGGGTGCGGGCGCTGCTCGCGCCGCTGGCCACGCGGGGCGCCCGCGAATCGCTGAGACTGGATCCGGCCGCCGTCGCCGCCGATCCGGGCGCGTACGACCGGCGGGTCCTCGCCCGCTCCGTCGACTCCCCGCTCGACCTGCCGCGCTTCGACAACTCGCAGATGGACGGCTTCGCGGTGCGGGCGGCCGACCTCGACGCGGCGGCGCCGGAGCATCCCGTCGCCCTGCCCGTATCGGCGCCGATCCCCGCGGGCGACCGGGCGCCGCGGCACGAGCCCGGCACGGCGACCCCGATCATGACCGGCTCGCCACTGCCGGAGGGGGCCGACGCCGTCGTCCCGGTCGAGCGCGTCGATCCTCCGCGCTTCCCCGCGGAGGGCAGCGTCGCCTTCGCGCACCCGGTGGTGCCGGCGACCTTCGTCCGCGCCCGGGGCAGCGACGCCCGCCGCGGCGAGCTCGCCCTCCCGGCCGGCACGGTCCTCCGCGCGGCTCACTACGGACTCCTCGCCTCCCTCGGGCTGACCGAGGCGGAGGTGCTGCCGCGACTCCGGGTGCTCGTCGTCCCCACCGGCAACGAGATCCGTCCCGCAGGCGCCGTCCTCGAGGAGGCGCAGATCCACGACGCGAACGGCGCCCTGCTGGCCGAGGCCGTCCGCGAGGCGGGCGCGCTGCCCGTCGTCGCCGCCTGCACGAGCGACCGGGCCGAGGACCTCCTGGCGCTGCTCGAGGAGCACGCGGGTGCGGCCGACCTGGTGATCACGGTCGGCGGCGTCAGCGCGGGCGCCTACGAGGTCGTCCGCGACGCGCTCGGCCCGGCGGGCTCGGAGTTCGGCCACGTCGAGATGCAGCCGGGCGGCCCGCAGGGCCTCGGTCTCGTGCGCGTGGCCGAGGGGCTGCACCTGCCGGTCGTCTCGCTTCCCGGGAACCCGGTGAGCGCCCTGGTCTCGTTCGAGGTGTTCCTCCGGCCCGTGCTGCGCTCGCTCGCGGGACGGACGCCCGCCGAGCGGCCGCGCCTCCGTGCGCGCCTCGGCACGGCGCTCGACTCGCCCGCGCACCTCCACCAGATCCGCCGCGGAGTCCTCGACGACGAGGGCCTCGTGCACACGGTGGGCGGGCCCGGCTCGCACCTGCTGGCGTCCTACGCCCGCTCCACCGTGCTCATCCACGTCCCCGTCGGGACGGACCACGCAGCGACCGGCGACACGGTCGAGATCTGGAGGATCGATGACTGAGAGCGATCGGCTCACCCATGTGCGCGGCGACGGAGCCGTGCACATGGTCGATGTGAGCGCGAAGGAGGTCACGGCGCGCACCGCCGTCGCCGAGGGCTACGTCGAGACCTCGCCCGAGGTGGTGCGGCTCCTCGAGCAGGGCGAGCTGCCCAAGGGCGAAGCGCTCGGCGTGGCGCGGATCGCCGGGATCCTCGGCGCGAAGGCGACCTCGACCCTCATCCCGCTCTGCCACCCGCTGGCGCTGGACGGCGTCGACGTGGACCTCGAGCCGCAGGACGGCCGCGTCCGGATCGAGGCGCGCGTGCGCACGACCGGGCGGACCGGCGTCGAGATGGAGGCGCTGACCGCGGTCAGCGTGGCCGCCCTCACGGTCTACGACATGATCAAGGCGGTCGATCGCGGTGCCGCGATCACCGGTATCCGTGTGCTCGCGAAGGCGGGCGGGAGGAGCGGCTCGTGGACGAGCGGAGGAACCCCGTGACGCGGCGGGCGGTGGCGGTCGTCGCCTCCACCCGTGCCGCCTCCGGCGTGTACGAGGACCGGACGGGACCGGCGCTCGAGGCCTGGTTCACCACCCGCGGCTGGGAGTCCCGGGTGGTCGTCGTGGCCGACGGCGACGCGGTGGGCGAGGCGATCGCCGACGCGATCGGCAGCGGAGTCGACGTGGTCGTGACCACCGGCGGGACGGGCGTCGCCCCGAGCGACGTCACCCCGGAGCAGACCGCCCCCCTCCTGGAGCGGCCCCTGCCCGGCCTCGCCGAGGCGGTGCGCGCCAAGGGCGCCGCCCACGTCCCGACCGCCGTGCTCAGCCGCGGGCTCGCCGGCGTCAGCGGCCGCACCGTCGTGGTGAACCTCCCCGGCTCCCCCGGCGGCGTCCGCGACGGGATCGATGTGCTCGACCCGGTGATCGGGCACCTGCTCGACCAGCTCGGAGGCGGCGACCATGCCCGCTGAGCCGGTCGCCCTCGCCCGGCTCGCGGCCGAGGCCATCACCGTCGACGAGTGCGAGCAGGCGGTCGAGTCGCCGACGCACGGCGCCGTCGTGACCTTCGCGGGCGTCGTCCGCGACCACGACGAGGGCCGCGGCGTGCTCCGACTGTCCTACGAGGCGCACCCGGACGCCCCCGCCGCGCTCCTCGCCTCCGCCCGCCGCATCGCCGAGCGCTGGCCCGACGTCCGGATCGCCGCCGTACACCGGGTCGGCGACCTCGTGGTCGGCGACCTCGCCCTCTCCTGCGCCGTGGCCTCGGCCCACCGCGCGGCGGCCTTCGAAGCCTGCGCGGCACTGGTCGACGACATCAAGGCGTCGGTGCCGATCTGGAAGGAGCAGTCCTTCGTCGACGGCAGCTCGGAGTGGGTCGCGAGCTTGGGCTGATCTTCCTTCGAGCCCGTCCCCGCCGGGCTCGGCGCGGTCGGCTTTCCGGCGTGGATGCGATTCGCAGAGCGGGGAGCGACCGCCTAGATCGATCCGCTCACACGCGGATCGATCGTTCGGCTCGGGGGGAGAGCGGAGGGGTGGTGTCGCCCGCGTCGGGCATCGCGGCGAGCTCGCTGAGCGTGCAGGTCGCCGCGATCGAGAGCCCGGCGTCCGTGCGCACGATCG
>NZ_PSUC01000123.1:0-9389 GCF_002931635.1 Rathayibacter sp. AY2B7
CCCGCCGCCCCCTCGTCGGAATCGTGCTCGCCGTCGCAGCGATCGCCATCTCCGTCGGAGCGACCATCGACGTCGTCCGCATCGGCGACTCCGGCGCACAAGCAGTCTGGTCCGACTCCACCTCGAGCACCGACCAGGCTCCGGCCACCAGCAGCGATGACGACGACTGAGTCGAGGGCGCCGTCGCGCCCGTAGGACGTTCGATCGTCCGCGCAGGCGTCGAGGCGAGTGCTCTGCGACATCAGGACGCCGTCCGCCTCACGGTGCGCCGGAGTCGCCGATGCGGACGACGTCGATGGTCGCTCCGACGGAGATGGCGATCGCTGCGACGGCGAGCACGATTCCGACGAGGGGGCGGCGGGTGGTGGCGGCTCGGTCCTCGGTTCGTCGCGTGCGGCGGAACCAGAGCCACTGGACCAGGGCGACGAGGAACAGGCCGGCGGCCCAGGGGAGCAGGTGGTCGCCGAGCTCGGTGTGCTTCTCGAGGATCGCGGACGGCTCCGTCTGTCGTTCGAGCGCTTCACCGGCCTGCGTGGTGAGCGGGACGGCGATCAGCGCGGCGAGGGCGATGATCGGGGTGAGGATCCCGAACTTGCGGCGGGCGGCCGGCCAGACGCTGCCGAGGATGAGCATCAGTGCGGCGAGGGGGAGCAGGACCACGACGGCGTGCACGAGGAGCGGGTGGAGGGGGAGGCCGTTGATCTGCCAGTCGTTCATCGGGGGCGCCTTCGGTCGAGGGGGGCTGTCCTCGTGACGCTAACGCGCCCCGTCCCGTGCGCTCTGCCGGTGGACGGGTTCGTGTGAGCCCTCGAACGATCGCTCGCCCGTCCTCGGAGCCGACTCCCCGCTTCAGACCGAGATGCGACGTGCCGACCGGGCGGGGAGTCAGTGCGTGTGCTTGCTCGCCGGTGCGATCAGGCGGCGGAGCCGGTCGGTCACGAGAAGGGCACCGGCGGCGTCGATGGTGAGGACGTCGACGTCGAAGCGGTCGGTGACGGTGTCGAGCGTCCCGACGCCGCCGGCGAGGATCGCGGTCGCGAGGACGTCGGCGGTGACGATGTCCTCGGCGATCACGGACACCTGCACGAAGGGGACGTCGCCGGGCTCGGCAGGTCGGCGCCAGACGTGGTCTCCGCGTTCGGCGGTCCCGGAGGTGGCGATCGCGCGGCGACCGTCGCCGAGGGGGACGACGCAGAGCAGCGCCTGCCGGTCGCCGGGATCCACGATCCCGATCGTCCAGCTGTCGGCGGGCGAGGTGAGGACGTCTCCCCCGACATCGAGGAGCCATTCGCCGTCGCCGAGCAGCCGGGCCGCGTGCGCCATGGTGGTCGCTTTGACGGTTCCGGCGAGGTCGATGACCCCGTCGGGCCGGTGCGGGGTGAAGGCGCCGTCCGTCGCCGTTCGCCAGTGCAGCGATTCGGTGTAGGCGGTCCGCATCTGCTCGGACGCGGCCGTCAGCGCGAGCTCGCCGCGGGCGATCCGGGACGCCTCCGACTCCGGCCGGTACAGGCTGAAGCGGGCGTCGGCGTCGGCGAAGACGGCTTCGACGTCGCCGACCGGGGTGTCGTCGGCGGCGCGCAGGCTGACGACGGTGCCCATGGTCGTGAACGTGTGCACGGTCAGAGTCCGGCCTGGTCGATCGCCGATTGCAGGGAGGTGAGGTACCCGTCGCTGGTGTAGGTCGCTCCGCTGACCGCCTGCACGTTCGCGGACTGGGCGGCGAGGACTTCCTGACGCAGGATCGGCGCGGCCCGGTGCGAGATCGACACGGACCGGCCGTCCTTGTCCGTGAGGTGCACGGCCGTGACGTCGGTGATCTGCCCGCCGGCGACGGTGATCGCGACCTGCACAGCGCCGAAGCGGGTCGCCACGGACGAGCCGGTCCAGGTGCCGTCTGTCGAGGCGGACGGGCTAGCGGTGGCCGTCGAGCTCGCGCCTGCCGAAGGATCGGTGGTCGCGCCTGCGGAGGGCGCTGTGGGCGTCGTCGGGGTGGGGGAGGCCGGGGTCGGCGTGGTCACCGCGGGAGCCGCGGGAGCCGCTCCGTCCGTGGCCGTGGTGGCGCTCGTCCCGGTGGCGAGCGGGGAATCGGTGGCGCCGGCCGATCCGAGCTGCCAGCCGCCGACGAGGACGGCGAGGGAGGCGAGGACGCTGGCGACTGCTGCTCGTGTCCTCACCAGTCGAACCTCTCCACGTGGATCTGCCGGTCGGGCAGGCCTGCCGCTCGCGCGTCGCGGACGACGAGGTCGGCCCAGGCGGTGGGACCGCAGACATAGAGGTCGGAGTCGAGCAGGCCGGGCAGCGCGGAGGTGATCGTCACACCCCGGGCGACGGACTCGGCGGACATCCACGTCGCGAGCCCCGCGGGCCGGCGGCCGATCATCCCGAACAGCGCGCCGCGGCTGCTGCGCACCAGGGTCTGCGTCTCGTCCCAGAGGTAGGTCTGGGAGTCGTCGGTGGCGCGCAGCAGGACGGTGGCCTCGCCGGGTCGGAGGCCGCCGTGCTCGAGGAGCGCCCGGGCGGGGGTGATGCCGATGCCGGCGGCGATGATCGCGAGGCGCGGGGCGGTGCGGGCGACGTCGGTGAAGATCCCGTAGGGGCCCTCGATCGAGACCGCAGTCCCGAGGCGCAGTCGTGCGAGGCGGTCGGTCCCGGCTCCGAGTGCGCGGACGGTGATCCGCGCGCGGGTGTCGGTCGGGACGGCGGAGAAGGAGAGCGGGTGCGCGTGCCACCAGGTGCCGCGGCTCCAGAACCGCCAGATCGCGTACTGCCCGCCGATCACGCCGAGGCGTGCGAGGTCGCGGCCGGAGAGGTGGATCGAGAAGACGCCGGGGGCGATCGTCTCGACGGCCTCGACCCGGATCCGGTGCCGCAGGGTCGCGAGCACGGGCACCGCGAACCGGAACCAGGCGATCGCCCCGAACGCCAGGACGTAGAGGGCGATCCAGTAGACGCGCTGCGGGGTGCTCTCGGCGAGGACCTGGCCGGCGGAGAGCTGGTGAGGGACGGCGACGAGGACGGTCGCGTAGCTGAGCAGGTGGATCGCGTGCCACGCCTCGTAGGCGAAGCGGCGGCGCACGGCGACGAGGGAGGTGACGACGACGAGCACCAGCAGGGTGCTGCCGAGCAGCGCCAGGAGCATGTCGGCGCCGGAGTACAGGGCGAGTGTCTCGTTCCACAGCGTCAGCCCGTCGGTGAGGGCGTAGCCGACGGTGAGCAGGGCACCGTGCCCGAGGATCAGATAGAGCGCGGGCTTGCCGAGGCGACGGTGCAGCGCCATCGCGGTGTCCTGGCCGAAGGTGCGGTCGATCCAGGGGATCCGGGCGGCGAGGACGAGCATGACCAGGATCAGGTCGGTGCCGACGAGGCCGGCGACGATCCCCGCGGCCGTGAGGGCTCCGGCGAGATCGGTGACCTGCGCGGGTCCGCCGGCTGCGAGGTAGAGCGCGATGGCGAGGGCGACCGAGACCCAGCTGGCGGTGACGAGAGCGTCCGCGGATCGCAGGCGCCGGCGCAGAGATCGCTCGCGGTCGGCCTGCGACCGCCGCACTGTGGTCGGTGCGTGGGCTGCGGGTGCGCTGGTCGGTCGGATCGTGGTGCTCACGGCGGCGCCCTCCGGTCGGTGTCGAGTGCGCCGACCCGGGTTCCCGGGGGCGCGCTCTTACCGTCGCGGGGGAGTCTTGGCGTCGGCTATGAGGGATGCGTGCCGATTCCCCGCCGGGGTCCGATTCGTGTTCGAGGTCTCACATGTCACCGCTCGGGCAGCACGACCGTCACCCTCACTCCGCCGGAGCGGCGGTTCTCGATGCTGACCGAGCCGTCGGCGGTGTCGACGAGGGCTGCGACGAGGGCGAGCCCGAGCCCGCTGCCGCCGTCGCGGCTGGCGCGCGCCTCGTCGGGCCGGGAGAAGCGCTCGAACGCGTGCGGCACGAACTCGTCCGGCATGCCGTGCCCGGTGTCCTCCACGTGCAGCTCGAGGGTGGAGTCGTGCTGCTCGAGGAGGAGGGTGATGCGTCCTGCAGAAGGCGTCGCGGCGATCGCGTTCGCGCCGAGATTGTCGAGGATCCGCGAGAACGCGCTCACCGACAGCGGGTAGGGCGCATCGGCCCGCGCGATCGCGGTGTCGAGCTCGATGTCGGGGCCGGCGCCGCCCGTGATCGTCCTCAGCCGATCGACGGAGTCCATCAGCTCGGTCTCCAGCTCGCTCGCTGTCGCGAGCGCAGCGACGGGTGGTGCGGCGTCCAGGCGGGAGAGCTCGAGGAGGTTCGTCGCCAGGCGGGACAGGCGGGCGAGGGACCCTTCGGCGGCGCGGATCTCTTTTTCGAGGGCGTCCGCGTCGCCGAAGTGCCGGTGCGCGAGTTCGAGCTGGGTGATGACGACGGCCAGCGGGGTGCGGATCTCGTGGCTGGCCGCGGATACCATCTGCCGCTCCCGATCCGCGGTGTCCCGCGTCCGGGCGATGAACGCGTTCAACGTCTCCGCCAAATCTGACAGCTCATCAGCGGCCGGGCCCACGGGGAGCTCGCCGCCGTCCCGGTCGCCGAGCGACGCGGCGGTACGGCGCATCCGCTCGACCGGACGAAGAGCAGCACCGGTGAGCAGCCACGCGGCGAGAGCGGACAAGATCACAAGGGCCGCTGCGCTGATGAGCAGCGTCCGGTCCAGGGCCGCGACGGTGAGGTCGCTGCCGGCGCCGCTGCGCGCCGCCCACAGCTCCCACGTGCCCGCACTGGTGTCCAGCGTTCGCGAGACGACCGTGAACCGCACGTCCTCGTCGGTGACCACCGTCGAGGTGCCGTCGCTGCCGCTGCTGCGCTCCAGGACCTCGTGGACGTCGTGCGGCATCGTGTCGACGGGCACCGCCCCGCCAGGAGCGCGCGTGAAGATCAGGATCCCCTCGGCCGGCGGGTCGGGGGTCTCGGTCGGGTCCGATCCCAGATCGGCGAGATACGGAGCGAGGTCGCCCTCGGCAAGGGTCACCTCCGACGCGACGACGATCCTGCGGAACTGCCCGTGAAGCACCAGGGTGATCACGCCGACCCCGATCAGCGCGACGAGGAAGCTGCCGAGGGTGATCCGGGAGCGGATCGACAGGGAGCGAAGCAGCGTCACTCGACGCGCTCCAGCCGGTACCCCGCGCCGCGGACGGTCGTGATCCGCAGGCCTGTGTCGGCGAGGGCGAGCTTCTTGCGGAGGTAGCTGACGTACTGGTCCACGAGGGTCGGCTCGAACGTCTCCGGCGAACCCCACACCTCGGTGAGGATCTCCGTCCGGGTCAGGACCTCGTCCTGATGCACGGCGAAGAAGCGCAGCAGGGTGAACTCCTTCACGCTCAGCGCGAAGGGGCGATCGCGGACCGTCGCGCGCACGGAGAGGGCGTCCAGGCGAAGCGCTCCGATCTGCACCACCGGCTGCGGACCACTGGCCCGGCGCCGGAGCTGCGCGCGGATCCGGGCGCTCAGCTCGCCGAAGTGGAACGGCTTCGTGACGTAGTCATCGGCGCCCGAGTCCAGTCCGAAGATGCGGTCCTCGACGGTGTCGCGTGCCGTGATCAGCACGACCGGGACGGTGCTGCCCGACTCCCGCATCCGTCGGCAGACCTCGAACCCGGTCATCCCTGGCAGCATCACGTCGACGACGGCGACATCGACGTCTCCCGCGGTGAAGGCGATCAGCGCGTCGACGCCGTTGTCGACGAGCTGCACGTCGTAGCCGTCCTCCCGCAGTCCCCGCTCGACGAGGGCACCCATCTGCGGGTCGTCCTCGACGACGAGGATCCGGGACATCAGACTGCGCCGGACGTGCCGAGCAGCAGGCCGATCAGGAACGTCGCCGCGAGGGCCAGAGCGCCGCCGACGACGATGCGGATCATCGGGCGTACCGCCGGACTGCCGCCGATCCGGGCACTGATGAACCCCGTCGCGGCGAGGGCGATCAGCACCACGACGAAGGTCACCGGAACCCTCAGCTCCGGCGGCGGGAGCAGGATCGCCAGCAGCGGCAGCACCGCGCCGAGGAAGAACGCCAGCGCTGAGGCGCCGGCGGCGGCGAGCGGGCTGGCGACCGCGTCCTCGTTCAACCCGAGCTCCGCTTCCAGATGCGCGGTCAGAGCATCGTTCTCGGTCAGCTCGCGGGCGACCTGGCGCGCTGTCTCCGGGGTCAGGCCACGCGCCTGATACAGAGAGGCGAGCTCCTCGAGCTCTCCGGCGGGATCCTCCGCGAGCTCGACGCGCTCTTTCGCGATCAGCGCGCGCTGACTGTCGCTCTGACTGCTCACCGAGACGTACTCGCCCAGCGCCATCGATACCGCGCCGCCGACCAGACCCGCGACACCGGCCGTCAGGATCGGAGCCGTCGCCGTCGTCGCGCCCGCGACACCCACGACCAGAGCGGCGACCGACACGATGCCGTCGTTCGCGCCCAGCACGCCGGCCCGTAACCAGTTCAGTCGCCCGGAGATAGCGCTGTCGTGCGGCTCCGCGCGAGGAGTGGAGGGCGGAGGAGTCGGACCGGTCGGCATGAGGCTCATGGAAGCACCGGAGTCTCTTCCGCGCCAGACAGGGCAGGCTTCCCACTCCTCCCCGGAGAGGGCGTGAGTGTGAAGATGTCGAGGTTGCCGATCGCGGCGTGGAGCTGTTCACCCGCGTGCTGCGCGATCCGCGTCGCGTCGACCAGCTGATCGGCTGCGACGCGAAGGGTGGCCGATCCTGTAAGCCGGTGGCCGATCCAGCGGAGGCGGAGGTCCTCGACAGCGGTGACGCCCGGGGTCTGCTCGAGGGCGTGTTCGGCGCGCTCGAGGAGGTCGGGGGCGATCGCGTCCATCAGACGGGCGCCGACCGACTTCACGGTCCCCCAGAGCAGGACCAGGATCGAGACGGCGATTAGCAGGCCGATGATCGGGTCCGCGAGCGGGAATCCGAGCAGGACGCCGATAGCTCCCAGCACCACGGACAGGGAGGTGAAGCCGTCGAGCCGTGCGTGCACCCCGTCGGCGACGAGGGGTGGCGAGGGACGGGCCGAGGCAGGGGTACCAGACGGCGGCGCAGCTGACTCCGAGAAGCAGCGCTTTCGCGACCGAGCCGCCTGGGGTGGAGGTCTTCGTGATCCACGGGATCCGGAGGCGCCGAGGGAATAGAGGCCGGCACCGATGAGCAGTCCGCCGGCGATGAACGTGTACGGCGGCCGAGCGAGGTTCACGTTCGCCCCGAACGCGAGCAGCAGCGCCACCGACCCGATCAGCACGAGCGCGGCACCGACCGCGAACGCGAGGATCGACCACACCTGCCGAGACGGTCGAGCACGTCCGTTCCCTGTCGAGGTGAGGGCGCCGACGATGCCGGGGAGGATCGGTGCAGCGCAGGGGGAGAGCAGAGCGAGCGCGCCCGCGAGAAACGCGGTGCCGAGCTCGGGGAGCATCCCCTCACCCTAGTTTCCGGAAAGGGCGCGCCCTGGTCCCGCGCTTCCTAGGCTGACCTCGTGACCTGGACAAGTCGACCGCGCAGCATCGTAAGGGTGACCGCTCGAACCCTCGCCGCCACGGTCGTTTCTGCCGCCGTCGCGGCCTCGCTCAGCGGGTGCTTCACCACTACCGAGCGGCCGCTGCTCACCTTCGCGGACCTCGACCGGGCAGCGACCGACGCCGATACGTTCCCGACGCTCCCTCCGCAGGCCTCCTGGTCCGAGATGGACGAGACCAGCTCCCGGCTCGTCGGCCGAGTCGGAGACCGATCGCTGTTCCTGGCGCGCACGAGCGATCCGGGCACGACGTGCCTGACGAGCTTCGCTGACGAGGACACGTGGGACCAGAGCTGCGGGGCCGGCGACTTCGACGCCACGATCGGTCGGAACACGTTCCACGTCGTCCCGGACGGCGCGGGCGCGGAAGAGACGTGGACGCCGCTCAGCGAGAACGTCTACCTCGACGGCGTTGGTGCGCGGTGACGACGATCGAGGAGCTTCGACTGGCGCTCGTTCCCGTGTTCGAGGAGATGCTGCACGGGGAAGAACGCTCGTCGCTTCAGCTGCACTTCGTGCGGCTCGCAGAGTGGCCGGACGGTTCTCCTCTGAGCCCTGCGGATCGCCTCGATGATGGCAGTGTCATCGCGCAGTGGGCTGTCCTCGACGAGACGGGCTCATCGCGAGAGCTTCAGAGCGGCGCCCCCCTGTCGGTCCTCGCTCTAGCCGTGCAGAGCGACCTTCAAGACTTCATCGCGGAGAGCTTCTTCGGGTGGGGACAGCTCAGGGGTACTTAACGCTCCTGTCACCTTCTGGCACCGGTCGCCTCCGCCGGTAGAGGCCAGCGGCAGGTGATCACATCGATGAACCATCGAGACCTGACCACCTCCTCAACGAAGCACTGTCGTCGTACAGTCTGGCCATGGGTGCATTGGTTCGGCGGCGCGTTCGGTGGTGGTGGCTCGCGATCGCGTTAGTTGCTCTCGTCGCGGTGGTCTTTCTCGCCAGTGACCGTTCGGGTAGCTGCGCGGAGTACGTGAACTCGCCAGGCGTGTGCACCAGCGTCAACGAGGATCCTCGTACCTGGGTCCTCGTCGGGATCGGCAGTCTGATCGTCCTCGGCGCACTGTATGGAGCGTTTCGGCGCCGGTAGTCGAGCCCTGGAAACGGAGCGCGGCCGTCCCGTACGGGGGGTCGATCGCAGACGCATTCTGACGCAGCGGCTCCACCGCGGAGAGCGAGTGCGGTCGGGGATAGCTCTGCGGTCCTGCATCACTCCTGCGACCGGACGAGCCGCTTAGGCTGTCGCGCATGCGAGGGCGTGCAGTGATAGTGGTCGGGATCTGTGGGATCGGGTTGCTGATGCTCGGCTGCGCACGTGCCGAGCCGCAGAGGCTGCCGGGACTGGGGTCGAGTGAGTCGGCTCCAGAAGGGGCGCTGTACCGTTCGATCTCTCTGGGCGGTATCGAGGGATTCGAGGCGAGTCGGGTTCGCTGGCTCGATGAGGGTGATGGTTTCGAGCTGACCCTGACGGGAAGTGGGAACTGCCCCGTCGTCCCCGCGACGATGGAAGTCCTGGCCCCGGATCGGCTGCTGATCGAGACGAAGCAGCAGGTCGATCCCGCCGGATGTCAGGAGGATGCCGCGCTGTGGAGCTTCGTGCTGGATGCGCCCGAAGGTCTCGACGGCGCCGCGCCGGTCCAGGTGGACTTCTCCGGCGGGCAGATCGCTTCTACCGAAGAGATGGCACCGCGACGGTGAATCGGAACCTGCTCGGAGCAGGACATCTCGTATGGGGATAGGTCACAGAGAACCGGCAAAGTTCGTTCATGACGCCTGAGACGAATCCGTGCTCTGAGGGCATTCACTACTGAGGCGGCGGTGGCGATGGGGGTGCCCGGTGGGCCCTCCGTCGGGACGGTGGGTGTCAGGGCCTC
>NZ_PSUC01000124.1:0-9269 GCF_002931635.1 Rathayibacter sp. AY2B7
CGCCGACCCCCGGGTCCAGGGCGTCTCCGTCACCGGTTCCGAGCGGGCCGGCGCGGCCGTCGCGGAGCTCGCGGGCCGGCACCTGAAGAAGGTCGTGCTCGAGCTCGGCGGCTCCGACCCGTTCGTGCTCCTGTCGACCGACGACCTCGACAAGGCGGTCGAGGACGCGGTCGCCGCGCGCCTGGACAACAACGGCCAGTCCTGCAACGCCGCGAAGCGCTTCATCGTGATCGACGAGCTGTACGACGCGTTCGCCGAGAAGTTCACGGAGGCGTTCACCCGCGCCCAGCCGGCCGATCCGTTCGCGGAGGGCACCCTCCTCGGCCCGCTCTCCTCCTCCGCCGCGACGGAGCGACTCGAGGCGCAGCTGGCGGCCGCGCGCGAGCAGGGGGCCACCGTCCGCGCCAGCGGCGAGGTGACCGGCAACTTCTTCCCGCCCGCCGTGCTCGAGGGCGTCACGCCCGAGATGGACGCCTACCGCGAGGAGTTCTTCGGCCCCGTCGCCGCGCTCTACCGCGTCCGCGACGAGGACGAGGCGATCGCCCTCGCGAACGACACCCCCTACGGCCTCGGCTCCTACCTCTACACGACCGACCAGGAGCAGGCGCTGCGCCTGGCGGACCGGATCGACGCGGGGATGGTCTGGATCAACCTCGTCCTCGGCGACGCGGCCGAGCTGCCCTTCGGCGGCGTGAAGCGCTCGGGCACCGGCCGCGAGATGGGCCGCCCCGCCCTCGAGGAGTTCGTGAACAAGAAGCTCATCCGCATCGCGTGAGACGGGCGCGGGCCGGGCCCCGGAGTCGATCCGGAGCCCGGTCCGCAGCCGCTCGGCGTGCGCCGGTCACTTCTTCGTCAGCGACGACTCCTTGTGCGCGGCCTTCGCGTCGGTCTTGTCGCTCTGCACGATCCAGTAGGGCTCGTCGTCCGAGGCGTTGAACTTCTGCCCCTCGAACTGGAACTCCTTCGTCTTCTTCTCGACCAGCTCGCCGTGGGTCTCGCCCTGCGAGGTGTTCCAGCTGATCTTGTCGCCCTTCTTCACGAGGCGGCTCCTCTCTCTCGGTCGCGCCGGAGCGCGGTGGTCCCCTCGCGCGGAAGCGCGATGGTGGTGGTGACGTCGACGATCGCCGGAGCGGCGGGCGCCGACGAGAAGCCGAACCGCACGGGCGGCGAGAGCGGGCGCAACGGGCCGAGGTCCTCCTCCGCCAGCACCGCGTGGACGCCCTCGACGCGGCGGATCGCCCGCACGCCGTAGTACTCGCGGCGTCCGTGCCCGGCCGACCCGGCCGTGCTGACCCCGCGGACGAGCAGGGAGGCGACCGGCGAGATCGCGGTCAGCCATGCCGGGTGCTCGGCGAGCGGTCGCGGAACGATCCGCAGCAGCCGGCCGAGCGCAGTGAGACCGCCGAGCTCCAGTCGCACCGCGAGCGGTCCGGCCGCGACGGACAGGCCGCCCGCGATCCTCCGCCACGACACCGGCGCGATCCGCACCTCGTCGAACGCGTACGTCGACCCGATGAAGTCCGCGACCTCGCGGGTCGGTGCGATCAGGAGGCGGTGGCCGTCGCTGTCTTCGACCATCGCGTCGGCGAACGGGCCGAAGGGGGTGTCCTCCCAGAGGCCCAGCACGATCCTCGTGCCCGAGGACGTGCCGAACCCCGCGATGCGCCCGCCGAAGCGGAGGAGCCGCGGGGTCCGGCCGGTCATCAGGAGGCCGAGCGCAGCAGCGTGAACGAGCCGTCGCGGACGATCAGCGTGGTGACCTCGCCCTCGACGACCTGCTCCGGGTCGCTCGAGGCGGCCAGCGTCCACTCGGCGCCGGGCGCCTCGGGGACGGTGAACTCGACGCCGTTCTCCGCCGCGTTCAGCAGCAGGGCGAAGCTCGCGCTGCCCTCGTGCTCGAACACGAAGGTGATCGAGCGGGCGTCGGGGTTGTCCCAGTCCTCGTCGGCGAAGCCCTGCGCGTCGGAGCGGAGGATGTCGACCGTGTCGGGGCCGCCGTCGCCGGGGGCGCGGCGGAACCACTTCGGGCGCAGCGCCGGCTCCGCGGCGCGGAGGGCGATCAGCTCGCGGGTGAAGGCGAGCAGCTCGCGGTCCGCGTTCTCCCAGTCGAACCACGAGATCTCGTCGTCCTGGCAGTAGGCGTTGTTGTTGCCGCCCTGCGTGCGGGCGATCTCGTCGCCGCCCAGGATCATCGGCACGCCGGCCGAGAGCAGCAGCGTCGCGAGGAAGTTGCGGCGCATGCGGTCGCGGCGCTCGTTGACCGCCTCGTTCTCGGTCGGGCCCTCGGCGCCGTTGTTGGAGGAGCGGTTGTCGCTCTCGCCGTCGTTGTTGTCCTCGCCGTTGGCCGCGTTGTGCTTGCGCGAGTACGCGGTGAGGTCGGCGAGGGTGAAGCCGTCGTGCGCGGTGACGAAGTTGATGCTGGAGACCGGCGAGCGGCGGTCGGCCTCGTACACGTCGGGGGAGCCGAGGACGCGCTGCGCGGTCGTGCCGAGCACCGAGTCGGCGCCGTTCCAGAAGTCGCGCACGTCGTCGCGGAACTTCCCGTTCCACTCCGACCAGTCCGCGGGGAAGCCGCCGACCTGGTAGCCGGCGGTGTCCCACGGCTCGGCGATCATCTTGACGGGCGCGAGCACCGGGTCCTGCGCGATCAGGTCGAGGAACGCGCTGTGCACCTCGGCCTCGCCGGTCTGGCGGGTGAGGGTGGTGGCGAGGTCGAAGCGGAAGCCGTCGATGTGCATCTCGGTCACCCAGTAGCGCAGGGAGTCCATGATCAGGCCGAGCGCGGCCGGGTGCGCGACGTTGAGGCTGTTGCCGGTGCCGGTGGTGTCGAAGTAGTTCGCGCGGTCCTCCTCCACCAGGCGGTAGTAGGAGCCGTTGTCGATGCCCTTGAACGAGAGGGTGGGGCCCTTGTCGTTGCCCTCGGCGGTGTGGTTGTAGACCACGTCGAGGATGACCTCGAGGCCGGCCTCGTGGAACGCCTTGACCATGGCCTTGAACTCGTCGACCTGCGAGCCGTCGTCGCCGGCGTGGGAGTACTCGTTGTGCGGCGCGAAGAAGCCGAGGGAGTTGTAGCCCCAGTAGTTGCGCAGGCCCTTCTCCTCGAGGTGCGAGTCCTGCACGAACTGGTGCACGGGGAGCAGCTCGACCGAGGTCACGCCCAGGTCGGTGAAGTGCTTGATCGCGGCGGGGTGCGCGAGGCCGCGGTAGGTGCCGCGGATGTCCTCGGGCACGTCGGGGTGCAGCTTCGTGAAGCCCTTCACGTGCACCTCGTAGACGACGGTCTCCTCGAGCGGGATGCGCGGCGCGGTGTCGCCGCTCCAGTCGAAGGAGTCGGGATCGGTGACGACGCAGCGGGGGACCGCGTGCGCGGAGTCGGCGTCGTTGCGGGTGTCGGCGTCCTCGTAGAACTGGCCGAAGACGTCCTCGGACCAGGTGTACGAGCCCTCGATCGCGGTGGCGTGCGGGTCGAGGAGGAGCTTGGCGGCGTTGTGGCGGAGGCCGTTGGCGGGGTCCCAGGGGCCGTCGACGCGCAGTCCGTAGCGGGTGCCGATGCCCATCTCGGGGACGAGGCCGTGGAAGACGTGGCCGGTCCGCTCGGTGAGGGCGACGCGGGTCTCTGCTCCGGACTCGTCGAAGAGGCAGACCTCGACGCTGTCCGCGGTCTCGGAGTAGACGGCGACGTTGGCGCCGGCGTCGCCGCGGAGGGAGACGCCGAGGGGATACGGGAAGGAACGGGGGGATGCGGGCATGCGTCCATCCTGACCGGGCGGCTCCGGGAGCTTCGCGCCCTTGTCGCCGCGCCCGCCTCCCGCTAATCTTCCAGGCCCTCCCTTCGACAAGGCGCCCTCCGCGGGCATATAGTCAGCTGGCTTACTAAATCGTCGGAGGAGAGCGTCGTGCGCAACCGCAAGTGGATCGGGCTGGTCGTCATCAGTCTCGGAGTGGCGACGATCATCGTCGACTCGACCATCGTCAACGTCGCCATCCCGTCGATCGTCGCCGATCTCGGGATCACCTCGACCCAGGTGCAGTGGGTGCAGGAGTCGTACACGCTCGTGTTCGCCGCGCTCCTGCTGGTCTTCGGCACCCTCGCCGACCGCTGGGGCCGGCGCCGGATGCTGATCGTCGGCGTCTCGCTCTTCGCGCTCTCCTCCGTCGCGGCGGCCGTCGCTCCGACCGGCGACCTGCTGATCCTCTCCCGGGTCGTGCAGGGCGTCGGAGGAGCGATGGTGCTGCCGACGACCCTCTCGCTGATCAACGCCACCTTCCGCGGGCGCGAGCGCGCCATCGCCTTCGCCGTCTGGGGCTCGACCATCGGCGGCATGACCGCGGTCGGCCCGCTGCTCGGCGGCTGGCTCACCACCGACTTCTCGTGGCGCTGGGCGTTCGGCATCAACATCCCGCTCGGCGTGATCATCGTGGTCGGAGCGCTGCTGTTCGTCGACGAGTCGCGGCAGCCCGACGGGCGGCGGGTCGACCTCGTCGGCGCCGCGCTCTCGATCATCGCCTCCGCCTCCCTCGTGTTCGCCCTCATCGAGGGGCGCACCCTCGGCTGGTGGGGCGTCGACGAGCGGCTGAGCGTCGGCGGCTGGAGCTGGCCGCTCGGCCTCTCGCCGGTCCCGATCGCGTTCGCCGTCGCGGTGCTCGCCGGGGTCGCCTTCGTCCTCTGGGCGCGGGCCCGCGAGCGCGCCGGGCGCTCGGCGATGCTCGCGATCGGGCTCTTCCGCCTCGCCTCGTTCCGCAACGGCAACCTCGCCGCGATGATCGTCTCGCTCGGCGAGTTCGGGATCATCCTGGCGCTGCCGATCTGGCTCCAGAGCGTCCTCGGCTACACGGCCGTGCAGACCGGCCTGGTGCTCCTCGCGCTCGCGCTCGGCTCCTTCGTCGCCTCGGGCTTCGCCGGCGCCTTCGGCAACAGGGTCGCGCCGGTGCTGATCGTGCGGGTGGGCCTCTTGGCCGAGATCGTCGGAGTCGCGGGCATCGGCCTGGTCGTCTCCGACTCCACCCCGTGGTGGGCCCTCGTCCCGTTCCTCGCCGTCTACGGCTTCGGCGTCGGCCTCGCGACAGCGCAGCTGACCGGGGTCGTGCTCCGGGACGTGCCCGTCGAGCTCAGCGGGCAGGGCTCGGGCACGCAGTCGACCGCGCGGCAGATCGGCTCGGCGCTGGGCATCGCCGTGCTCGGGACGATCCTCTACACCTCGACCGCGGGGGTCCTCACGACCTCCCTCGAGCAGCAGGGCCTCCCCGCGGAGCAGGTCGCGAGCACCGTCGACGCGGTGGTCGACTCCTCCGGTGCGGCGATCGCGGGGCTGGCAGCCTCACCGGCCACCGCCGACGCGGCCCGGGCGGCGGGCGAGGCGTTCTCGGACGGCACCCGCTACGCCGCCTTCGCGGCCGCCGGGTTCCTCGCCGTCGGCTTCCTGGCCACGCTCTCGCTCGGCCGACCGGCCGAGGAGGAGGAGACGGTGGTCAGCTCAGCGGAGCCGAGTCGTCGGCGGTGAAGACGATCTTGCCGATCGTGCGGTCGGCGCCGGTCGCTCGGCGCGACAGAACGTCGACGACGTCGCCCAGCGGATGCACGGCGCCCGGCCGGGGCCGCAGCTCGCCGGAGGCGGCGAGCGAGACCGCGCGCCCGATCCGCTCCGCCGTCGCCACCACGATCATGTTGCGCACCCGCGGGCGGTCGCGGCGGACGAGGCCCGTCGCCTGCGAGACCAGCGCCGGACCGCTCGGCACCAGCGTCGCGATGCGCCCGCCCTCGGCCAGGAGGATCGCCGCGTCGTCGACCGGCAGGTGGCCGGAGACGTCGACGACCACGTCGAAGCGGCCGCCCAGCACCCCGAGGTCGAGCGCGCGGTAGTCGTGCGGCTCGGCGCCGAGCGAGCGGAGGAGGTCGGCGGAGGCGGCCGAGCCGGTGGCCGCAACCGTGCATCCCGCCCGCACCAGCAGCTGGATCGTCGGATCGCCGATGGCTCCCGAGCCGCCGCTGACGAGGACGCGCTCGCCGGAGCGCACGTGCAGTGCGTCGACCAGGCCCACCGCGGTGCCGCCCGACATCGCGAGCGTGACGGCCTCGACGAAGCCGAGGGAGTCGGGCATCGGGACGAGCGAGCGGCTGCGCGCGATGGACGCGTCGGCGAAGGCGTCGCCGTCGCGGGTCATCCCCACCACGCGGTCGCCGATCGCGACCGAGTGCGACCCCGGGCCGAGCGCCTCGACGGTGCCGGCGATGTCGAGCCCGAACCCGTAGGGACGGGAGCGGCCGACGGCCATGATCCGCGCGGAGCCGGACAGGATCTTCTCGTCGGTCGCGTTGATGCTCGCCGCGCGCGTGCGCACCAGGACCTCGCCGCGACCCGGCATGGGCACCGGCGCTTCCCGCCACGAGAGCAGATCGGGCCCGCCGAACCTGTCGTACCCGAGTCGTCGCATGTCGCTCCCGTCGTCCGTGCCAGCCCCCCCGAGCCTAGGGCGTGGCCGCTGGGCGGAGGCGTCGCGGGAGCCCGGCGGAACCCCCTCCGGTGCCCGCGGGCCCGGTGCTACCGTGGCGGCCATGAGCGCAGACGACAGCCCCGAGTTCGCAGGCTTCGAGGCCACCCCCTCCACCGATGCGGAGAAGGCCGACGACGTCCGTCCCGCCGACGCCGAGGTCGAGGAGAACACGACGGCCGACGAGAGCCGCGACCCGGACCACGGCTACGACCCGATGAGCGAGAGCGGCTCCGAGAACGCCCCCGAGGACGAGGTCGGCCCCCGCGAGGACGAGGAGGGCCTGCTTCCCCCCGGCAGCACCGCCGAGGGAGCCGGCACCGCGCTCGGCGCCGACGCCGTCGAGGGCGGCGAGCCCCTGGGCGAGAACGCGAGCGCCGGCACCCCCGGTCAGCTCGCCGACGAGCGCTGGCGCACCAACGGCATCAACCCGCTGGGGTGAGCCGTCTTCCGCGGCGGTCCCCGCCCGCCGCGGGAGTGACCACCGCCGGAGGCGAACCGTCGAAACGCGTTCCAGCGTTTCGGCGTAGCCGGACGCGACCCGCTCCACCTGCCCGGCCGTCTGCGGGAGCCGACCGCGCCGCGGCGGGCGGGGACCGCCGCGGGAGTGAACACCGCACACAGCTGGCGTTCCGGTTGCTCGGAGGAGGAGCAGGGGTGGGCGCCGTAGCGTTCCGGGAGCGCGGCACGCCGGTCGCGCGGACGGGGAGTCCCATGTCGTTGTTCCTGAACCGCACTCGTGAGGTCCGATGGACCGAGGATGAGAGGCGGGCGCTGGCCGAGGCGGTGGCGGAGGATCGGGCCGACGCCTGGCGCGGAGTGGGTGCGCTCGATCGCACCGTCGTCGTCTCGACCGAGGATCCCGGCGTCCGCGGCGGCGCGCGCTGGCCCACCGATCACCGTGCGTTCCTGCGCGTCGACCGCGGCGCCTCCGTGGTGCTCGCTACCGACGGGCTGAGCGATCCCTTCGACCGGCTCGCGCATCCCGGCACCGGTCTCGGCCTCGAGCTGTGCCTCGAGACGTCCGCCGTCCGCGGCGTCCCCACCGCCGAGCTCTGGAACCACTGGCACTTCCGCCTGCTGTACGAGGCCGCCCGACGGGCCGCCCTGCAGGGGGTGTGCTGCCGCAGCTCCCTCGACACGGCGCGGCTCGCGAACGTCGCGGCGCCGCCCGCCTGGACCGATGAGCAGGGCACCGTCGGCGTCCTCCTGGGCCTGCGCAGCCCCGGCCTGCCCGAGCGGCTCGACCTGGCGACCGGTCACGCCGACCTGGTCACCCTCACGCCGCTGCGGCCGCAGGAGCACGCCCGGGCGTCGGTCGACGCAGGCGCCCGTGCCGAGATCGCTGAGCGCCTCCGGGCCCTGCCGCACGAGGAGCTCGTGCACACGGCCCGGCCGCTCGTGGTCTGAGGAGCGTCGCGGGTCAGGAGCCTTCGGCCGGCTCCGGCACCACGGTCATCTCGCCGGTGTTGTTCGCGCTCGCGATGAACTGCTCGATCCACAGGCGGTTCAGCGACGGCCGCTTGCTGCCGTGGAACCGGAAGTGCAGCGGAGTCGTCGGGTGCACCCAGACGGAGCTGCGGCCGTAGCCGGACGACTCCGGCTCGCTCCAGGAGAGGCTGAACGACTCGTTCCGCCGCATCTTGGTGAACATCGCGACCTTGAGGTGCGCGAGGAGCCGGTCCTCGAAGTCGATCTCGAGTGATTGCGGTCCGTAGATCAGTCGTCCCATTGTCTCCGCCGTGAAGTCGTGCCGACGCGCCGGAGTCCCGGACGGCGTCGCGGGCTCCGTGAGCTCGGGAGCCGCCACGGAGAGGATACCGATCCTGCGGCCCGGAGGGGTGACACGGGTTCCGCCTCCGCCGGCCGGGGGCGGAATCACCCCGTCAACGACGGACGCCCCGCCGACCGGATCCGGGGATCCTGGTCGACGGGGCGTCGGAAGTCGGAGATTACTCGCCGACGCCGCGGATGTTCGCGGCCTGCGGGCCCTTGCGGCCCTGCTCGACGTCGTACTCGACGTGCTGGTTCTCGACGAGCTCGCGGTAGCCCTGCTTCGCGATGGCGGAGAAGTGCGCGAACACGTCGGCGCCTCCGTCGTCGGGAGCGATGAAGCCGAAGCCCTTTTCGGAGTTGAACCACTTAACGGTGCCAGTAGGCATTTCTTTTCCTTATGTGTTAATGACGCCGACCGGGGCCGGCGTCGTCAGAGTCCGCACGAGTGTGCGGTACCCGCTCGACTCGGCCTCCGCGGGTGAAACACGCGTCGGCCGGAGTCGTCCGGGTCGTCTAGGGGCTGAGCTCGCGCCTCCGGGGAGGGCGGCTCTGCGGGGGAGAACGTCCCGCGCACCGGGCGAGCCGGTGGAGCGGGGGTCGAACGAGGAACGGCGCGGCTTCCGCGGCGTCCTGTGAAGGGCGGTACCCGCGTGCGAGGCGGGCGTTCGAACCGGACGACCGAGGACGATGCTCTCGGTCGGTGCGGTCTCTATCAGGGGCTGAGTCTCTTCGTCGTCGTGCGACTTCTCAGCCGTGGAATTCGGGCGATCACCCAGGAGATGTTTCGACTCTACGGGATCACGGCCCCTGAGCGCGACCGCCCGCGTCATACGGCGCGCCGATCCGCGTGCGCTGGACGGCCGTAAGGCCCGCTGGAGTGGGTCGCGGTGTGCCACGATACGACTCGGAACGCGCCGTTCCTCGTTCGACCCCCGCTCCACCGGCTCGCCCGGTGCGCGGGACGTTCTCCCCCGCAGAGCCGCCCTCCCCGGAGGCGCGAGCTC
>NZ_PSUC01000125.1:0-9194 GCF_002931635.1 Rathayibacter sp. AY2B7
GACGCCTGGTACGTCCTCCTCCCTGACGGCACGATGAACAAGGAAGCCGCGGCCATGAGCACCTCCACCCCGGCGTCCTGATGCGACGGCGACCCGTCCCCGCGGGCAGCGAAGCGCATCGCCCGGACGGGTCGCCGGTTCTCGACAGGCAAGGACGGAAAGGGATGACCGGCAGTGATCGCAGCAACCGAGATGAGGGAGCGCGCCGTGGCGCTTCGAGGCGGTGAGCACTGTGCCCCGCCCCGTCGATGAGCTCCTGGCCGCGCTGTACGAGAGTCACGGCCCGGCGTTGCGGCGCTTCGTGCAGAACCTCACTCGGAACGCGGCTCTGACGGAGGACGTCGTGCAGGAGACGATGGTCCGGGCCTGGCAGCGCCCGCAGGTCCTCGAACGCGACGCCGACGCCGCTCGCGCGTGGCTGTTCACCGTCGCCCGCAACCTCGTCATCGACGACGCCCGCTCCGCTCGGAGCCGACGCGAAGTGCCGGCGAAGGACGAGGACGGCGGCGGCGCCGTCCCCGATCGCACCGACGCGGTCCTGGACAGCATCCTCGTCGCCGACGCTCTCGCATCGCTGTCGGTGGAGCATCGTCAGATCGTGGTGGACGCGTACTTCCTCGGACACACCGTCCCCGAGATCGCCCGCCGGCACTCCATCCCCGAGGGAACAGCGAAATCCCGATTGCACTACGGACTGCGCGGACTGCGACTGGCTCTGCAGGAAAGGGGCGTCACCCGATGAACGACCACCACGGAAGCTCTGCGACGGAGGACGAGTACCGCGACTGGGACGCGTCCTACGTCCTCGGCGCTCTCCCCGCGGATCAGCGACTCGAGTACGAGCAGCACCTCAGCGGCTGCGCGGACTGCCGCGCGGCCGTGGCAGAGCTGGCAGGACTGCCCGGCATCGTCGGTCGCCTCTCCGTCGAGGACGCTCTCGCCATCAGCGCATCGGACGACGGCGACGACGCGCCGCCGTCGATGGTGACGCTGCCCGCCATCGCCCACCGTGTCCGGACGCACCGACGTCGGCGCCGGCTGGTGACGTCCCTCGCCGTCGCGGCCGCCGTCACCGCCTCCGTCTTCGGAGGCGTCGCTCTCGGCACGGGCATCGCGGGCGCTCCCGTGGCGAGCGAGGCGACCCTCGAACCGATGGACCCGATCGCGGCCGATCCCGCTCTCGCTGCGGACATCCAGGTCGAGGGGAAGCCGTGGGGCACCCGGCTGGAGTGGAGCTGCACCTACAGTGGTGACGCGCCCGCCGACGCGGAGTACGAACTCGTGATCACCCGCACAGACGGCAGCACGACCACCGTCGCCACCTGGACGGCGGCCGGGAAGCGCGCCGTCGACCTGGCGGCATCCACGGGCATCGCCCGGTCGGAGATCACCGGCGTCGACATCAGGGTCCGCGGCACGAACTCCCCCCTCGTCCGCACCGACACCTGAGACACCATCCACCCGCAGGAGACACCGACACTGCCCGCGGTGCCGCGGACACCGGACAGGAGCAGACCATGAGCACCGAGACCACGCCGCTGCACATCACCCGCGAGGGCCCTAGAAGCTTCATCGGCCGCAACGCGCGAGGAGCCGAGGTCCGCATCGGCGGGTCGGAGGCCGACGGTGTGTTCTCGCCCGGCGAGCTGCTGCACCTCGCCCTCGCCGCCTGCGGCATGCTCTCCTCGGACCACATCCTCGCCAGCCGGCTCGGAGCCGACTTCGAAGCGACCACCGACATCACCGCGACCAAGCCCGAGGGTGAGGACCGCTACGACTCGATCACCGCCGTGATCCGCGCCGACCTGTCGGCGCTCGATCCCGAGCGGATCGCCTCACTGTCCGAGCGCACCCGCCGGGCGGTCGACCGTCAGTGCACCGTCGGCCACACGCTCGAGCACGGCGCGGCGTACACCGTCGACATCGTGGACGACCAGGCCGTTCCCGTCAGCGGTCCGCGGACGGGGACCGTCTGAGATCAGCGCCTCATCGGTCACGAGGACCGGTGCCGACCGAGCCGCGGACGTCTGCCTTCGGTGCCGTCAGTCTGCGACTCGCCGACCGGATCCGAGACGATTCGCGAGGCGGAGCGCGTTCACGGAGCGGAGGTGCTGGTCGGCGCGGTGACGTCCGTTGGCCGGTGAGGGGTGCGGTGCCGCGAGGACGGGGACGACTCGGGGATCATCGCGCAGGGTCAGGTGGCGCATGACCCCGTCGAGCGCCACGGTCCCGTAGGTGACGACGGCGTCGAGCGCGGGCAGCAGCTCCAGCAGCTCACCGAGCGCGAGCCGGCCCTGCTCGATGTCCGCGGGGCGGATGCGGCCAGGGATCTCCCACGGGATGAGGTTCCATCGGAGGTAGTGGTCGCGGGGGAGTCCGGACTCGATGCGGGCCGCCCGGAACGCGGCGGCGGTGGGCCCGAGGTTGTCTTCGCTGCAGACGGCAGCGGATCCCGCGGCGATCGTCCGAGGGCCGGGTGACTGCATCAGCACCAGGACGCGACTGGCGGTGCCGCCGGAGCGGGGATCGAAGCCCGGAACGAAGCGTCCGGTCGCGTCCGCGGTACTCCGCCAGGTCTCGGCGAGGGCGTTCAGGGTTCGGATGTCCACGATGGTCCTCGATCCCGGTCAGGCCGGTCGCGGTGGTGCGAGCAGGGTGCCGCGGATCACGGAACCGTGGAAGGTGCGGGCGGCGACGATGATCCACGCGGCGACCAGGCCGACGTAGTAGAGCACGGCGAGGCCGGCGACGACCGTGAGACCGGAGTGCAGGGCGAGGCCGTTCAGTCCGGTGACGCAGGTGCCGACGGGGAACGTGAACGACCACCACGTCAGACTGAACGGCAGGTGCTCCTTCGCGGTGCGGAGGGTGATCGCGAGGGCGATGACGGTCCAGAGCAGCGCGAAGCCGAGCATCGCGAAGCCGTACACCAGAGCCACGACCAGCAGCGCACGCGCTGTGCCGGCGTCCACGACGGTGGGCGCGTTCGAGGCGAGCAGATTCACAGCGGTGATCGACTGTCCGACCGGACCGAGGACGATCCACAGTGTCGGCACCATCCCCGCCGCTCCGACCTTGTGCTGCGCGAGCCGGTTCCAGATCAGGGTGATCACCACCAGCGACGCGATCAGGCTGAGGCCGAAGAAGCCGTAGCAGGACCACAGGAGCGTCTCCCGCGCTTGCCCGGCGGGCGCGTACGGCAGCAGCAATGCGCCGGTGGAAGCGGACACCATCGGCGGAACGATCGGCATCAGCCAGCCGCCGAACGCCGAATCGGGCTTGTTCTCATGCCGGGTGAACGCGAGGTAGGGCACCAGGACCGCCGTCACCAGCCCGCCGAGAGTCCCCGCGGTCCAGAGCACCCAGTCGATGGTGACAGCGGCGGGCAGGCCGATCCAGTCCTTGCCGAGGAGGAGGGTTCCCGCGCCGACGGTGAGAAACGCCATGGGAGGCGCGCCGTAGAAGTGCGAGAGGACCGGATTCAGGTGGTGCCTCATCGCTGTAGCGCGGTAGCGGACCCAGTGCAGCCCGGTCGCGACCGTCAGCGCGACGAGCAGCAGCGCGGCGATCGCCCAGACGACGGTGGCCCCGGTACGCAGTCCGGGGAACTGGAGTGGCAGGGACGCGGCGGCGACCGCGACGATGCCGGTGCCCATGATCGACGCGAACCAGTTCGGCGTCAGGTTTGACACGATCAGTCCCGGATGCTCCAGCTCCCGGAACAAGCGCCTCGACCGCGGAGAATGCCCGATCGAGGAAGATGCGCGGGCGGGGGAGAGAGTTGTCATGACTCCAGCCTGAGCATCGCCGTCCCCAGCCGATACAGCGATCGTGTTGGCGGGGCACAATGAGTGCTTGTGGCGACGCGGCGATTGACGGATCGGATCCTGGATCTCGACACGCTGGAGGTGCTCGAACGCATCGCCGAGGCGGGCTCGCTCTCCCGCGCTGCCGAAGCCCTCGGCGTCACCCAGCAGGCCGTCTCGGCGCGTCTGCGGGTAGCGGAGCGCGCCATCGGGCAGCCGCTCGTGCGCCGCTCTCCGACCGGGTCCCTGATGACCGACGCGGGCCGGCTCGTGCTCGAGTTGGCCGGCCCGGTCCTCGAGGCGTCCCGCCGCCTCGAGGCGGGCGCGGCGGCACTGCGACAGCCGACCGGCTCACTGGTCCTCGCGGCGTCGCAGACGATCGCCGAACTGCTGCTCCCACGCTGGCTCCTCGAATTCCGACAGCGCGCACCCGAGGTGAGTGTGCAGCTGATCGCCGGCAATTCAGCCACGGTCACCGAGCTCGTGAGATCCGGTGCGGCGCAGCTCGGATTCGTCGAGACACCGGCGTCCACGGCCACGCTCTCCTCTCACGTGGTCACGGAGGACGAACTCGCTGTCGTCGTAGCACCGGACCACCCCTGGGCACGCGCGGCGAGTATCAGCGCCGAGGACTTGGCCGGCACCGCACTGCTGACGCGAGAGGAAGGCTCCGGCACCCGGACGACCCTCGAAGCATGGCTCCACGACGCCGGGCTCGCACCCGCGATTCCCGCCGCGATCCTTGAGACGACGGCGATCATCCGAGCGAACGCCCGCGCCGGCATCGCGCCCGCAGTCATGAGCATCCTCACCGTCGAAGCAGATCTCGCCGCGCGCTCACTGATACGAGTGCCCCTCCGCGGACCAGCACTCGTGCGACCCCTCCGCGCCATCTGGTCCGATCGCATCGGGTCGTCCGCGGCGGCGTTCCTGGAGATCGCGCACGAGATGCGCTGACCGGTGCACGGCTCGTCGCAACGCCGATCACGCCAGCGGCCGTGTCAGCTCGAGCTGCAGCGATCCGGTCGATCTGCACACGGCGGCACGGACGTCATGTCGCGGTGATGGCGAAGAGCCCGCCGATGCCGACGGTGTAGAGCGCGAGCACGATCAACGAGTCGACCCCCATGCCGGCGATGCGGCGGGTGGGTCGGAAGATCAGTCCGACGACGTAGACGAGGGTGAGCAGGGCGGCGAGAGCGGTGAGGTAGATGTCGGACGAGTTCGCCTGCGGGAGGACCGCGGTGCCGGAGAGGACGGTGGCGACGAGGAACAGGACGGGGAGAAAGGCGTTGCCGCCGAAGATGTCGCTGATGGCGAGGTTGTCGTCGCCCTGCTTGATGGCTTGCAGCCCGGTCGAGATCTCGGGGAGGGAGGTGGCGAGAGCGAGCACGGTGGCTCCGAACAGCACCCCTGAGAGACCGAGCTGCGAGGATGCCGCGTCACCGGCGCGCTCGAGCACGACACCGGCGAGGAGGGTCGCCGCGGCGGAGATCGTGAACACGATGGTCGCCTTGCGTGTGCTCATCGGGTGCGTCTTCTTCTTCGCCGGGGATGCTGTCGTGTCGGGGGCCCGCCCGTCCTCGTGCCAGGGGAGGTGCTTGCCGGAGCGCTGCACGAGCAGCAGCCCCACGACCCAGAGGCCGGCGATGAGGACGACGTCCGGGGTCAGGCGCAACACTTCCAGTCCGGAGGGCAGCTGGCTGCCGGCGATGACGACGGCGAGCACCGCGACGACCACGAGCCCCTCGAGCACGAGTGTGAGGGACGCGGCACGGTAGGTGAGCGGCTTCGCACCCTTTCCGCGCTTGCCGAACAGGTCGAGGACGACGAGGACCACGGTCTGCAGTGCGATGCCGCCGAGGATGTTGCCGACCGCGACGTCCAGGTTCCCGGAGAGCGCGGCGGACACGGTGATCGCGATCTCCGGCAGGTTCGTCGCGACGGCGAGGACGATCAGACCGCCCAGCGCACTCCCCAGGTGCAGACGCGCGTCCAGAACGTCCGTCGCCTTCGACAACTGGATGCCGGCGATCCACACCACTGCGGCGGCGGCGAGAAAGATGACGACGAGAACAACGAAGGGCAGACCATCCATGCAGTGAGTGAACCGCGCCGACGACGATTCGAGACCCCCTTGCGCCTGGGCTGCTTCTCACCGTCTCGCGCGCGGTGGTCTCCGTGGTGATCGGTTCGACCGCGTGCCATCCTCGACGACACCCCGATCGTCGGGTCGAGCGTGATCCCGCCGTTCGTTCCCGAGGCGCGCTTGGTCAGTAGCAGCCGATCCGGGTACGCCGCAGCGTCCGCGCGTGTACGCGCGGGCCGCTGGCGGGGACCAGACCCGGGAGGAAGGCACCGGTGTCGCCCGCAGTGCATCTGCGACACTCCACTGGCTCCAGCGGACGGCGACCTGACTGCAGGTGCGGGCGGGGCGGCGCGGGTGCACACTGATATCAACGCAGTGCGTTCCGGCGGTGGGGCTCGCCGGACCCAACCTCGACGACGTCGACAACAGTCCCTATCTCTGTCAGTGGTGTGCGCGGAGATAGGAGCAGCTGTGATCCGTACGGCGTCACTGTTCTCCGTCCGAGCGCACGAGGATCGGAAAGGTGCGCGTGATGGCTGAGGACGCGATCGTGGTCGGGGTGCAGGCGGATCAGCCGGAAGCGGTGATTCAGGAAGCGCTGCGCTTCGCCGTGCGTTTCGGGGGGCGGTTGGAGTTCGTGCAGGTGGACACGGGCCGGTACGTCATCGACGGGCAGTTCGGAGAGGATCCGCTGGTCGAGCGGTCGATGCCGTTGGATTCGGATGCCGCCGACAGCAGCGAGGATCCGTTCGATCCTGCGATCCTCGAGCGGCTTGACCGGATCGTCGGTGACCGTGTCCCGTGGCAGACGCATCAGATGGCCGGTGACGTTGCACACGCTCTGGCGACGCTCGCGGACCGTGTCGATGCGGTCATGATCATTGTCGGCACGAAGGAGCCGTCTCTGCGTCGAACCGTGCAGGAGGTCTTCTCCGGCGCCGTCGGCGCCCGTCTCGCTCACCGTCAGCACCGGCCGGTCCTCATGATCCCCCTCTCCCCGGACGATGATTCGGAGCCGCTGCCCTGGTCCTGACCGAGGTGCGGGCGTAGGCTGACGGCAGTGGTGATGGATCCCGCCCGAGCGTGAGCTCGAACTGCCGCCGAGGCTGATGGTTCCTACCTTCTCGATCAGAGACCAGGTAGGTGACCCATGCCCGCGCATCCCCCGCTCGTTCTCGTGCGCCACGGTGAGAGCACCGGCAACGCCGACGGTCTCTTCTGCGGCGTCCTCGACGTTCCCCTCACCGACCTCGGACGTGACGAAGCGCGACAGGCGGCGACGCTGCTGAGGGACGCATCGATCGACCCCGATCTGATCCTCACGTCGACCCTGCAACGCTCCACCGAATCGGCCCGGATCATCGCCGGCGCCCTTCCAGGGCGGCCGCGGATCGTCGCGGCCCAGTGGCGGCTGAACGAGCGCAACTACGGAGCGCTCACCGGCCTGTCCAAAAGCGCCGTCAGAGCCCAGTACGGGGCCGACGCCTTCCTGGAGTGGCGCCGGTCGATGGACGTCCGCCCGCCTGCTCTGTCCGCCGCCGCCTTCGCGCAGCTGCACAGGTCCGCGGCGTTCCGTGGGCAGCCGGCCGAGGCGATGACGGAGACGGAGTCGTTGCGCGACGTCGTCCACCGACTGCAGCCGCTCCTCGCGGAGCGCATCCTGCCCGCCCTCGAGGAGGGCGAGACGGTGCTCATCGTCGGGCACGGCAACTCCCTGCGCGCGCTGCGCGCCCTTCTCGAGGACCTCGGCGATGCCGCGGTCCGCGATCTGAACATCCCGACCGGTCAGCCGTACCTGTACGACACCGGGCCGTCCGGGACACCGATCTCGAGGAGCGGACGCTACCTCGACCCCGCAAGAGCCGACCGGGCGGCGATCACGCTCGCCCACGAAGGAGGAACCTGATGAACGCCTACATCAGCCACACCCGCACCAGCATCCACGGATCGGGCGAGTACGTCACCCACCCCGCCGGACACCCGCTGGTCATCACCGACGTCGCCGCACGGCAGATCCTCGACTCCCGCGGCTTCCCGACCGTCGCTGTAACCCTGCGTCTAGACGACGACACCGTCCTGGACGCCTCCGCCCCCGCGGGCGCCTCGACCGGCGCGTTCGAAGCGGTCGAGCTGCGCGACGGCGGCCCCGCGTTCGGCGGACGCGGAGTCCGCTCCGCTGTCGCGGCCGTCGACGGCGAGATCCGCGCCCTCCTGCTCGAGCACTCCTGGACCTCGCTTCGCGAGATCGACGAAGCGCTGCGAGCACTGGATGGAACCGCGAACCTCGCCCGCCTCGGAGCGAACTCCGTCGTCGCCGTCTCCATCGCGGCCGCCCGCGCCTTCGCAGCGCGCACCGGCCTGCCCCTGCACCGGTGGATCGCCGATCACACCGGGGCGACCGCCTCCCTGCCCGTCCCGCACTTCAACGTCATCAACGGCGGCGCGCACGCCGCGAACGGCCTCGACTTTCAAGAGTTCATGATTGCCCCCGTCTCCGCCGGCACCGAGGAGGAGGCAGTGCAGATCGGCGCCGAGATCTATCACGCCCTCGCCGCCCGCGTCCGCACCGCCTACGGCACCTCCGGGCTCGGCGACGAGGGCGGCTTCGCGCCCCCCATCGACCGGCCCGAAGACGCCCTGGACCTCCTCGTCGCAGCGATCACCGACGCCGGATACCAGCCCGGCACCAGTGACATCGCGATCGCGATGGATCCCGCCGCGAACGGCTTCTTCCACGGCGACGGCCACTACACCGTCGCCGGCACCGACCTCGATCGCGACGCACTCGCCCGCTACTACGAGAAGCTGATCGCCGACTACCCGATCCGCAGCATCGAGGACGGCTTCGCCGAGGACGACCACGAGGGCTGGGCCCTCCTCGCCCACACCATCAGCGACCGGGTGCAGCTCGTGGGAGACGACCTCTACGTCACCGACGCCGACCGCATCCGCGACGGAGCCCGCAACGGCTACTCCAACGCCGCACTCATCAAGCCCAATCAGATCGGCACCGTCACCGGCACCCTCGACGCGATCGCGGCCGCGCACGACGCCGGCATGCGCTGCATGGTCTCCCACCGCTCCGGCGAGACCCTCGACACCTTCATCGCCGACCTCTCGGTGGGAACCGGAGTCGGGCAGATCAAATCCGGCGCCCCCGCGCGCGGTGAGAGGGTCGCGAAGTACAACCGCCTCGTCGACCTCGAGCACCTCGACCCCACGCTGCACTACGGCCTCACCCGGTCGCTGATGGTGTGGGCGAGGAGGGCCCAGCCCTCGTGGTCGTCCTCGGCGAAGCC
>NZ_PSUC01000126.1:0-9082 GCF_002931635.1 Rathayibacter sp. AY2B7
GGTGCGGAGGCGGTCGGCGAAGGCGACGAGGGCGGTCGCCTGCTTCACGCGCGAGGCGTTCGAGGCGCCCTGGCCGTCGCCCTGGTCGGCGTCGGCGCCGGATCCGGAGCCCTTCGACTTGAAGTGGTTCACGATCGCGACGAACTCGCTGGCGCTGTCGCCGAGGAGGCGGAACTCCTGGGCGAGGGGCTTGCGGGCGTTCGAGAAGTTCACCGTGTCGTTGAGCACGACGGACTCGCCGACCGGCTCGATGACGGCCTTCTTGTAGATGAAGGCGGTGCGGATGACGTCCTCGTCCGCGAGCGCGGGGAGCGCTGCGGGGGAGGGGACGTAGGCCCAGACCTCGGAGCCGGCCGCCGTGTTCAGCGCGGCGGTCAGGGTGGCGAGGGCCTCGTCGCGCGGCTTGCCGAACTTGGCCGAGTTCTCGATCTCCTCGAGCGAGACGACGCCCGCGCCGAGGGTGTTGATCGCGGTCACGATCTTGGCCTGCTGGCGCTCGAGGTCGTCGGCGTTCGCCGCTCCGCGGGCGTCGCAGCCGCTGTTGACCGTGACGGGGTCGCCGTCGCGGTCGGTGTAGAAGGTGCAGCCGGTGATCGAGTCGCCGGTGGTGGAGAAGTAGTTGAGCACGTTGAAGGACGCGATCGAGAGGTCGCCGCCGACGGCCTCGGGCTTCGCGGTCCGGGTGTTCGCGAAGGTCGCGGGCTGCACGTCGCCGGCGTTCTCGACGGTCAGCTGCGTGGTGGGCTGGAAGGCCCAGCCGCCGTTGCGGTAGTCGAGGACGACGGGGCGGGTGAAGGTCGCCGGAGCACCCACGCGGATCGGCGCGGTGGTGGTGAGGTAGGGCAGCGGGATCGCCTTGTTCGCGGCGGCGCCGAGGAAGTTGATCGAGGCGCCGTCGTCGAGGGTGATCGCGCGGGCGGCGTTGTCGGCGACGACGGCCGCGAGCTCCGGCGAGCCGGGGCGGGCGACCTCGGTCGGCGTGAGCAGCGGGGACGTGCCGGCGGCGAGGCCGACCGAGCCGAAGCTGTTCAGGTCGAAGGTGTCGGTGACCGTGTAGGCGCCCTGCGGAGCGATCAGCATGCTCTCGAGCACCTCGCGCTCGGCGGCGGTGCGGGGGAGCGCGACAGCGGCCGGGACCGGCGCTGCGGCGTCGCCGTCGAGCTTCACGATGGTCGCGGCCGAGGTCGGGGTGAGCTCGGTCAGGCCGTTGTACTCGCTCACCTCGCCGGTGATGCGCAGGTGGTCGCCGATCGCGACCGACCCGACGGAGGCGGAGGAGAAGACGAAGACGGCGTCGGAGGCCGTGCGCGAGCTCTCGCCGCCGGTGCCGGGGGTCTGGATGACGTAGCCGTTGTAGCCGCCGGACGGGTAGCGCGCGGTGACGACGCCGGAGGTGGTGACGGTGCTGCCGACGAGCGGCGACGCGTCGCCGGTGCCCTGGATCTCCGCGATGGAGACGGCCGGGATCTCGGCCGGAGGGGTCGTCGGGGGAGTGGTCGGCGGGGTCGTCGTCGGCGGCGAGGTGGGCTCGGGCTCGGATCCTCCGCCCGCGGCCTGCGGGGTCGGTGCGCCGAGCGCGAAGTCGGCCGAGTTGACGTCGGTGTCGCCGGTGGCGGTGTCCGCGCGGGCGATCGTCTGGGTGAGGGAGGGCACCGTGGCGACGGACGACTCGAAGGTGTTCGAGGTGCCGTAGCCGACGAGGTCGATCACCGCGTCCGGCTGGGCGGCGGCGCCGGTGGGCGGCGCCACGAGCGCCGAGGTCCCGTCGACGAGGAAGAGGGTGCCGCCCGCGGCCGCCATGTTGAGGCCGTTCGCGCTCTGGTCGGGCGTCGGCAGGGCCGCGCCGTTGGTGCCGTTGCTGGCGCCGGCGAGCAGGAAGTGGCCGCCCGCGGGCACCGAGCCGGTGAGCGGCACGGTCGTGGTGGGGTTCGCGGTGCCGGTCGCCGAGCGGTACTGGATCGAGAGGCCGCCGAGGGCGATCTCGGCGGCGGTGGGGTTGTAGAGCTCCACGTAGCGGTTGCTGAACGCGGCGCCGGCGGAGCCTCCGCGGGCGAAGACCTCGCTGATGACGAGCTCGTCGCCCGAGGGCGAGGCCGCGGCGGAGGTCGCGACCAGCGGAGCGGCCGCCAGGGCCAGGCCGGTCAGGGCCGCCAGGCCGAGCCCGCGCCTCCGGCGGCGGTCGGGCGGGGTGGGAGAGTCGGGCATGGTGGTCCTCTCGATCGCCGCTCGGAAGAGCGGTCGCAGCGTCGTCGCCGCGCGGCGCGGCCGGCGCACCCCCGGAAGGGGCACGCATGGTCACGCTATGCAGTGCGGGTGCCCGGCCTGTGAACCGGACGTTTCATGAACGTAAACTCATCCACCGACATCGGGGCGCGCGGGTGCCGCTCGCGGCGCGTTCGCGGCTTCGCGGGCCACACTCGTCGGATGATCTCCTTCGAGCTGGCCCGTGCCCTGCGCACGGCGGGCGTGCGCTGGACGCCCCGCACCGGTGACCGCTTCCGCATCGAGCGGGAGGGCTTCGACGGCGACGTCTTCACCGTCAGCGACATGACGATCGAGGCGCACGAGTACCCGAGCGGGACCGTCCTCGGCTTCAACGGCACCACGGAATGGGCACTCGACTCCGTCTCTCTGGAGGACTCGCTCTGGCTGCCGCGGGAGGACCAGCTGCGCGAGCTCCTCCGCGGGACCTTCCGCTCCCTCCGTCGCCTCGCGGAGCCGGAGGCGCGGTTCGCCGTCGAGGTCGAGCTCGGCGGGCGGGCGCGGACCTTCGAGGACGCGGCGGCCGAGAACGCCTATGCGGAGGCTCTGCTCGCGCTGGTCAGCTCGGTCGCGGTCGACCTCGACGACGTGGACGAGCTGGACGGGGCCGACGAGCCCGACCGGGCGGCCGAGCGGGCCTGAGGCTCCGTCCGACCCCGACCCGCCGCATCCGGCGGGGCTAGGAGGCCGCCTTCTCCGCCGCCGCGGTCTTCTTCGGGGTCCGCTTCTTCGCAGGCGCGTCGGCGCCCTTCTCCGTGTCGGCCTTCCTCGCCGCGGGCTTCTTCTTCGCGGCGGTCGTCGCCGGAGCCTTCGCCGCCTTCTTCGGGGCAGGCTTCGTCGCGGCCTTCTTCTCGGCAGAGGCCTCCTCCGCCGGCGCGCCCTTCGCCCCGCGGCTGCGCTCGACCGAGCGCTTGAGCGCCTCCATCAGGTCGAGCACCTCGCCGCCGCCCTCCTCCTCCGGCGCCTCACCGAAGGTCGCGGCGGTGTCGAGGGCGTCGCCCTGCTCGATCTTGGCGTCGATCAGCGTGCGCAGCTCCTCCTGGTACGCGTCGTGGAACTTCGCGGCGTCGAAGTCCTCGGAGTAGGAGTCGACCAGGTGCGCCGACATCTCGAGCTCGCGCGCCGCGATCCGGGTGCTGCCCTCCAGCGACGGGAACTCGACCTCCCGCACCTCGTCCGCCCAGAGCAGGGTCTGCAGCATCAGGAGCTTGCCGCGCACGCGCAGCGCGGCGAGGCGGGTCTTCTGCCGCAGCGCGAACTCGACGATCGCGGTGCGGTCCGTCTGCTCGAGGGTGCGGCGCAGCAGGACGTAGGCCTTGGGGGAGGAGGAGTCCGGCTCCAGGATGTAGGCGCGGTCGAACATGATCGGGTCGACCTGCTCGCTGGGCACGAACTGCACGACGTCGATCTCGCGGTCGCGCTCCTCCGGCAGCGCCTTGAGCTCGTCCTTGGACAGGACCACGGTGCGCTCGCCGTCGTCGTAGGCCTTGTCGATGTGGTCGAAGGTGACGACCTCGCCGCAGATCTCGCACTTGCGCTGATACCGGATCCGCCCGCCGTCCTTGTCGTGGACCTGGTGCAGCGGGATGTCGTGGTCCTCGGTCGCGCTGTAGATCTTCACCGGCACGTTGACCAGGCCGAAGGTGATCGCGCCCTTCCAGATGGCTCGCATGCGCCCAGTGAACACCGTGTCCCCCGGCCGCCGGAAGCCCTGGCGGACGCGAGGGAACCCCCGACCGTCGAAGGGACCCGTCGCAGCGGGCGGTTCCGACGGTCCGGGGTCCCCTCAGGGCGGAACGACGGAGCCGCCCGGTCGTCGCGCGGGGCGACGACCGGACGGCTCCGGGGCGGTGGCGGCTAGCCGCGCTCGGCGCTTCGGCGGCGCAACGCAGCGAGCAGGAGCCCGCCGACGCCGCCGGCGATCAGCAGTCCGCCGAGGCCCAGCGGCAGGCCGATGTCGGCGCCCGTCGAGGCCAGGGGCGGGCGGCCACCGGGGTGCGGCGCCACGGCGGTCGGCGTGCTGCTCGGAGTGGGAGCGGCCGTCGGTGCGGTGGTGGGCGCGGTCGTCGGGGCGACGGTCGGCTGTGCGGTCGGAGCGACGGTCGGCTCGGCGGTCGGGGCCACGGTGGGCTCCGGCGTCGGGGTCGGCGTGGTCGGGTCCTTCTCGGCGTCGATCGCGGAGGTGTCCGCGGCGAACGAGGCGGTCACGAAGGCGATGGCCTTCGACGTGATGCCGAGCGCCTCCTGGTTGATGTTGTCGATGTCGTCGGCGGCGGAGTGGTAGTTCGGGTCGTGCGTGATGCCGGCGGTACCGCCGAACAGCGCGACCTCCTCCTCCGTCTTGACGTCGTCGGCGCCGGTGAAGACGCCCGAGGACGGGATGCCGACCGAGATGAAGCCGTCGTAGTCGCTGCGGCCGTCGAACGCGGTGTCGATCCAGGGCTGGTCGATCGAGTCGAAGTAGTCGGTGAACGCCTTCTCGGTCGCGATCGAGCCGGCGGGCACGTCCACGGGGGCCTCGTAGGTGGACTGGTCCGCATCGTAGACGGAGATCACGTAGTTCGGCGAGGCGACCATGTCGAAGTTCATGTAGGTCGCGATCTTCGAGGCGTCCTCCTCCGTCAGGGAGTCGACGTAGGTGTAGGAGCCGACCAGGCCCACCTCCTCGGCGCCCCACCAGGCGAAGCGGACCGCGTTGGTCGTGTCGCCCGCGGCGGCCAGCTGCACGGCCGTCTCGAGCAGCGTCGCGGATCCGGAGCCGTTGTCGTTGATGCCGGGGCCGGCGGGCACGCTGTCGAGGTGCGCGCCGAGCATGACCACGTTGTCGTGGTCGCCGCCCGGTGTCTCCGTGACGATGTTGAAGGTCTCCACCTCGGTCGTCGTCTGGTCGATGAGGACCGAGACGCTCGCGGGGAGCGACGCCAGCAGCGCCTGCCCCTCGGCCTGCGTGACGCCGACGCCGGGGACGGCGGCCTCGTCCTGTCCGCCGAACGTCCCGTTGAGGGCGTCGCTCGGCGCGTTGTCGTAGATGATGATCGCGGCGGCGCCGGCGGCACCGGCGGCGACCGACTTCTCGAGGAAGCTGCAGGAGCCGCGGCTGACGAGCGCGACCTTCCCGGTGGCGTCGAGGCCGGTCCAGGCGTCCGTGGTGCAGCCGAGCGGATCGACGGGGGCGATGAGCTCGCCGGTCACGCCGCCCTCGGGCGTCGACGGAGTGAACTCCATCGGCGTGCCGACGGCGCCGGTGCCGGTGGTCAGCGTGAACGCGTCGATCGTCTGCGTCGCGGTGGTGAAGTCCTGGCGCTGCGTCGTGTAGCCGGCGTCCGCGAGGACCTTCTCGACGTACGCGCCGCTCAGCTCGTAGCCCGGAGTGCCGATCGCGCGGGTGCCGCCGTTGGCGTCCGCGATCGCCTGGAGCGCCTCCAGGTGGGTCATGATGCCGTCGACGGTGACGGTGTCGGCGAAGTCGACCGGCTCGACGGCGCTCGCCGTCGGCGCGAAGGCGAAGCCGGCGACGAGGGCGCCCGCTCCGATCATCGCGCTCGAGCCGATCAGCGAGCGGCGTCGGCGGCCGCTCGGGGTGTTCGTGGTGGTTCGCGCCACTGGGGCTCCCTCTCCTCGAGAACGGGCCGCCGCGTCGGCGGCCCCGACGCGCACCTCCCGAAGACTGGGAGGGGATCGCGTCCTCTGCGAGGGTATTCACAGGAAACGGTGCGGCCCAGTCCCCCCTGCCAGATTTCATCCGGACGAAACACGGACCGGGCCGGCAGGTCGGTCAGGCCGTCGCCGGGCTCTCGGCCCACTCGCGGAGCATCGCGAGCATCTCCTCCGGACGGTCGCGGTGGGGGCTGTGACCTGCGCCCGCCACGACCGCGTACCGGATGCGCGGATTCGCGCGCAGCACCAGGGCGGCGAGGGAGGGAGGGAGCAGCGTCTCGACCTGCGGGTCGCCGGCCAGCACGAGGACCGGCGGGCGGAGGCCCGGCAGGTCCGCGAGCAGGTCCCACGGGTCGTTGTCGTCGATCGTCGCGGCGACCGCGGCCGGATCGGCGGCCCGCACCGCGGCGAGCTTCTCGACCCGGTCCCGCTCGTCCCAGAGCGGCTGCGCGACGGCGAGCTCCTCGGCCGAGACCGCGAGACCGGCGAGCTCGCCCGCGCGGACGGCGGCCCGCTGCTCCGGGGCGAGCCGGAGCACCGGGTCCAGCAGCGCCAGGCGCCCCGCCCAGCCGGAGTCGCGGGCGGCGGCGCGCACCGCGACCGCTCCGCCGAGCGAGTGCCCGACGACGAGGTCGAACGGTCCCCGCGCGAGGGCGTCGTCGGCGTAGGCGTCGTGGCGGGAGGAGCCGCCGCGCGGCCCGTCGCCGTGTCCGCGCAGGTCGGGAGCGGAGACGCTCCAGCCCGCCGCAGTCAGCTCGCGGCTCAGCCGCCACCAGGTGCGGCCCGAGCCGCCCAGGCCGTGCAGGAGCAGGACCCTGCCCGCCGTCATCGCCGGAGCCTCAGTCGAAGCGCGGGTCGCGGCCGGTGCGCTCACCGGTCGCGAGCCCGGCGATCGCGGCGAGGTCCTCGTCGTCGAGGGCGAAGCCGAAGACGTCCAGGTTCTCGCGGATCCGCTCCGGCGTCACCGACTTCGGGATCGCGACGACGCCGAGCTGCACGTGCCAGCGCAGCACCGCCTGCGCCGGCGAGACGCCGTGCTTCGCGGCGATGCGGGCCAGGGCCGGCTCGTCGAGGAGGCGCCCGCGGGCCAGCGGCGACCACGCCTCGGTGACGATCCCGTGGGCGGCGTCGAAGGTGCGCAGCTCCTCCTGGGGCAGCCGCGGGTGCAGCTCGACCTGGTTGATCGCCGGCACCACTCCCGTCTCGTCGAGCAGGCGCTGCACGTGCTCCTCCGCGAAGTTCGAGACGCCGATCGAGCGGGCCCGCCCCTCGCTCTGCAGGCGCTCGAGGGCGCGGTAGGTGTCGACGTAGCGGTCGCGCGAGGGGATCGGCCAGTGCACGAGGTAGAGGTCGACGTAGTCGGTGCCGAGCAGCTCGAGGCTCCGGTCGAAGGCGGCGAGCGTCTCGTCGAAGCCGTGGTCGTCGTTCCAGACCTTGGTCGTCACGAAGACCTGCTCGCGGGGGAGGCCGCTCGCGCGGATCCCTTCGCCGACTCCGCGCTCGTTGCCGTAGAGGGTGGCGGTGTCGACGTGCCGGTAGCCGGCCTCCAGGGCGACGGCGACCGTGCGGGCCGCCTCCTCGTCGCCGATCTTGTAGACGCCGAGCCCGAGCTGGGGGATCGCGCGGCCGTCGTTGAGGGGGATCAGGGGGACGCTCATGCCTTCCATGCTGGCACGCGCCTCAGACGCTCCAGTCGAGCTCGCCGTGCGGTCCCACGTGCACGTCGTCCTCGATCAGCGCCGCGAGACCGGCCACCCCGAAGAGGAGGCGCCGCTCGGCGCGCTCCGCGTCGCTGCGCTCGTCGATGCCGCGCACGGCGAAGTGCACGTCGTGGCCCGCCTGCAGGCCCTCCACGCCGAGCCGGCCGCGGAGCGCGCGCACGGGGCGCCGGCCGATGCCGAGTCCGCGCCAGAGGGAGCCCGTCTCGAGGACCACCGCCGTCTCGGAGGCGACGACTCCGTGCTGCTCGCGGTGCGCGGTGAGCTGCCACCCGTAGCCGAGGTGGTGGAGGCGGGTCGAGTGCGGGCCGCGCCAGGCGTGCGAGGACTCCTCGCGGCGGAAGTAGACGGGACTCGGGCGGAAGGACCCCTGCCAGAGCGCGGCGGCGAGCTCGGTGCACCACTCCGGGGTCTCCGGATCGGACCAGGGGTCGAGGAGGTCGGTCCGGGCGGCGGCGCGCCGGTGCTCGCGCACCAGCTCCTCCGCGTCCTCCCGCAGTCCCATGCCGCCCCCTCGCAGTCGTGGGCCTTCACCCTAGAGTGCCCGACAGGCGCCGGACAACCGGGGTGGCGGCCTAGGAGGGCAGGGTGACCGGCTCGGTGTCGGGCAGCGGGCTGGCGTCGCGCCCGCGGAGATCCGGGTGGTACCGGCGGCCGAGCAGGGGCACCAGGAAGCCGACCAGGGCGAAGGCGGCGGCGACGACGATGGCGGCGGTCGGCCCGGCCTGGTCGATCTGCACGCCGGCGATCGCGGAGCCCAGCGCCGCGCCGATCAGCTGACCGGTGCCGACCCAGCCGTAGGCCTCCGCCGTGTCCGAGAAGCGCACGCTCGAGGCGGTGATCGCGAACAGCGCCGCGAGAGCGGGGGCGATGCCGATGCCGGCGAGGAACAGCGTGACGGACAGCCACCAGAAGTCGGTCGAGACCGCCGCCAGGCCCATGCCGACCGTGACGATCAGCATCCGCCGCGCGGTCGCCCACCGGCTGATCGGGATGTGACCGAGGGCGAGGCCGCCGACCAGGGAGCCCGCCGCGAACACGGCGAGCACGACGCCCGACTCGACTCCGCCCTCGCCGAACACCGCGACCACGCCCGCCTCGACCGCCGAGCAGGCGCCGATCAGGAGGAAGCCGACGACCGTGGCCAGCAGCACCGGGGGCTTCGTGAGCACCACGCCGAGGCGGCGCTTCGAGCGCGGGATGCGGACGCGGCCCACCTCGGGCGAGGCGATGAACCAGATCCCGCCGCCGATCAGGAACGCGGCGGCGGTCAGGATGCCCGCGACCGTCGACACCTGGATCGACACGAGCGTCGCCAGCACCGGGCCGAGCACCCAGATGATCTCCTGCGCGGGCGCGATCATCGCGATGGCCGTGCTCCCGCTCGAGGTGTGGCAGTTCGTCGTGATCGGGTTCGTCGCCGGCCTGAGCATGCCGCCGGTGCA
>NZ_PSUC01000127.1:0-8996 GCF_002931635.1 Rathayibacter sp. AY2B7
CGGTCTCGCCGACCTCGAGGCCCTGGGTCATCCGCGAGGCGGCGAGCGTCCAGTCCTTCAGGAGCTCGACGAGGTCCTCGCGCGTGGTGCCCGCGGCGACGCGCTCATCCCCTCGGCCGGCGGCGGCGACCTGTGCATCCAGGCCTGCGCCGACGATCCGCAAGTCGCCGTGCACGCCATCCGCAACCTGAGCCGGATCGCGTTCGGCCGGGCCTCGCTCCGCTGGTCGCAGCTCGGCTTCGGCCGCACCTCCTCGACGTCCACCGCCCAGGCGACTCCGCGCAACCTCTTCGGCTTCAAGGACGGCACGGCGAACGTGAAGTCCGAGGAGGCCGACGCCGTCCAGGAGCACGTCTGGGTCCCGTCCTCCGACGGCCCCGCGTGGATGGTCGGCGGCAGCTACCTGGTCGCGCGGAAGATCCGGATGATCATCGAGACGTGGGACCGCAGCCAGCTGGGCGAGCAGGAGCGGGTCATCGGCCGCAGCAAGGGGTCCGGGGCGCCGCTCTCGGGCGGCACGGAGTTGACCGAGCCCGACTTCGCAGCGGCCGGCGCTACGGGTTCCCCGCTGATCGATCAGGAGTCGCACGTGCGCCTCGCCCACCCGAGCGTGAACAACGGGGTGCGGCTCCTGCGCCGCGGCTACAACTTCGTCGACGGCAACGACGAGCTCGGACGCTTGAACGCGGGGCTGTTCTTCCTCTCGTTCCAGCGCTCCCCGGAGCAGTTCGTCACCGTGCAGCGGAACCTCGCGACGGACGCGCTGAACGAGTACGTGAAGCACGTCGGCTCGGCCGTGTTCGCGGTGCCGCCCGGTGCCCGCGACGAGACCGACTTCCTCGGCTCCGGCCTCTTCGCCTGATCCCTGAGAGGACCCGCACTCCGTCCCAGGATCCGGCGGGCGCACTCCACGGCGCGCCGAAGCCTGCGCCCGTAGCGTCGTCGGCGATGTCCGGGAACAGTGCGAGAAGCGGCCTGACCAAGCGCGAGCGCCAGGAGCTCGCCCGAGCGCACGCGCGGGATCGCCGCGAAGCGGAGAGGCGCCGGCGGCGCCGGAACCGGCTGCTCGGGCAGGGCGGAGCGGTCGTCGGGCTCCTCGCGGTCGTGGCCCTGGTCTGCTGGAACGTCTGGTCGCAGCAGGAGGTCGCGAGCGCCGGCCCGGCGAACATGCTCAGCGACGGCATCGTCCTCGCGGGCGACGGCTCGGCCGTGACGGCGACGACGAGCGCGGCACTCGCTCCGGGAGCCTCCCCCGTCCCGACCGATGAGAGCGCCACGCGGGCGGGCGGAGTCGTCGCCGTCGACCTCTACGTCGACTACCTCTGCCCGTACTGCGGGCAGTTCGAGAAGGCGAACGCCGAGCAGCTGCAGTCGTGGCTGACGAAGGGGGCGATCACGCTCGAGATCCACCCGGTGGCGATCCTCGATTCCTCCTCGGCCGGCTCCGAGTACTCCAGCCGGGCCGCGAACGCCGCGGCGTGCGTCGCCGACGAGGATCCGGACCGCTTCCTCGCCGTGAACGCGGCGCTCTTCGCGCAGCAGCCGGCGGAGGGGACGACGGGGTTCGACGACGACGCTCTGCGGGCGCTGGTGACCGGAGCCGGCGTCACCGACGACGACGTCCTCGCCTGCATGACCGCGGGCGAGTTCCGGCCCTGGGTGAAGGCCGCGACCGAGCGGGCCACCTCGCTCCCCCTCGCGAACACCTCCCTTCCGAAGCTCGAGTCGACGCCGACCGTGCTGGTGAACGGCGAGCAGTACACGGGGAAGCCGGACGACGCGGCGGCGTTCGTCTCCTTCGTCACCTCGACGCTCGAGGCGGAGTCCGCGACCCCCGCTCCCTCTCCGAGTCCGGAAGGCTGATCCGGACCGCGAGGGACGGGATCGGCGCCGCACTCTGCAGCAGCGGGCGGAGACGACGAGACCGGCCGGAGCATCGCTCCGGCCGGTCTCGTCGTGGGCGGGCGCCGAGGCGCCCGGGGCTCAGCCCTGCTTCTTGAGGCGGCTCGTCATGCGCGCGCGGGCGTTCGCATCGAGCTCCACCTTGCGGATGCGGACGACCTCGGGGGTGACCTCGACGCACTCGTCCTCGCGGGCGAACTCGAGGCACTCCTCGAGCGTCAGCTGACGCGACGGCGTCATCGACTCGAAGGTGTCGGAGGTGGACTGACGCATGTTGGTCAGCTTCTTCTCCTTGGTGATGTTGACGTCCATGTCGTCGTTGCGCGAGTTCTCGCCGATCACCATGCCCTCGTAGACCTCCTCGGTGGGGTTCACGAAGAAGGTCATCCGCTCCTGGAGCGCGATGATGGCGAACGGGGTGACGACGCCGTTGCGGTCCGCGACGATCGACCCGTTGTTGCGGGTGACGATCGCGCCGGCCCACGGCTCGTAGCCGTGCAGGATCGCGTTCGCGATGCCGGTGCCGCGCGTGGTGGTGAGGAACTCGGTGCGGAAGCCGATCAGGCCGCGCGACGGGACGATGAACTCCATGCGCACCCAGCCGGTGCCGTGGTTCGACATGCCGTCCATGCGGCCCTTGCGGGCGGCGAGGAGCTGCGTGATCGCGCCGAGGTACTCCTCCGGAGCGTCGATCGTGAGGTGCTCGAAGGGCTCGTGCGTCTTGCCGTCGACCTGGCGGGTGACCACCTGGGGCTTGCCGACGGTCAGCTCGTAGCCCTCACGGCGCATCTGCTCGACGAGGATGGCCAGCGCGAGCTCGCCGCGGCCCTGGACCTCCCACGAGTCGGGGCGTCCGATGTCGACGATCTTGAGCGACACGTTTCCGATGAGCTCGCGGTCGAGGCGGTCCTTAACCATGCGCGCCGTGAGCTTGTGGCCCTTCACCTTGCCGACGAGCGGCGAGGTGTTGGTGCCGATCGTCATCGAGATCGCCGGGTCGTCGACCGTGATGGCCGGCAGCGGGCGGATGTCCTCGGGGTCGGCGATGGTCTCGCCGATGGTGATCTCGGGGAAGCCCGCGATCGCGACGATGTCGCCGGGGCCCGCGGACTCGGCCGGGTAGCGGTCGAGGGCCTTGGTGATCAGCAGCTCGGTGATGCGCGCGTTGGTGTGGGTGCCGTCGTGGTGGACCCAGGCGACCGTCTGCCCCTTCTTGATCGTGCCGTTGAAGACGCGGAGGAGGGCGAGGCGGCCGAGGAACGGCGACGCGTCGAGGTTGGTGACGTGGGCCTGGAGGGGCGCGTCGTCGTCGTAGGTCGGCGCGGGGATGTGCTTGAGGATCGCCTCGAACAGCGGCTCCAGGTCCTCGGCGTCCGGCAGCGTGCCGTCCTCGGGCTTGTTCGCCGAGGCGCGGCCGGCCTTGCCGGAGGCGTAGACCACGGGGACGTCGAGGATCGCGTCGAGGTCGAGGTCCGGCACGTCGTCGGCCATGTCGGAGGCGAGGCCGAGGAGCAGGTCCTGGCTCTCGGCGACGACCTCGTCGATGCGCGCGTCGGGGCGGTCGGTCTTGTTGACCAGGAGGATGACGGGGAGCTTCGCCTCGAGCGCCTTGCGCAGCACGAAACGAGTCTGGGGCAGCGGGCCCTCGGACGCGTCGACGAGGAGGCAGACGCCGTCGACCATCGACAGGCCGCGCTCGACCTCGCCGCCGAAGTCGGCGTGGCCCGGGGTGTCGATGACGTTGATGGTGATGGGACCGTCGCTCGCGTGCTTGCCGCTGTACGAGACAGCGGTGTTCTTCGCGAGGATCGTGATGCCCTTCTCGCGCTCGAGCTCGTTGGAGTCCATCGCGCGCTCGTCCACGTGGGCGTGCGCGTCGAAGGAGTTCGTCTGCTTGAGCATGGCGTCGACCAGCGTGGTCTTGCCATGGTCGACGTGGGCGACGATCGCGACGTTGCGCAGGTCGGAGCGGGTGGCACTTGCCATGGATACGGACTCGTCTCGTGTTCTCGTGCAAAAGGGGGACCATCCATCGTACCGCAGCGAGGCGTCCGCACGGCGAAGGGCCCCGGATCCCCGCTCCGGAGGGCTCCGAGGAGCGCTCCAGGCGGGGCCGGGGCCCAGGTGACGGTCGGTCAGACCGCGAACTCGATGCCGGCGCCGGGGATGGCGTCGAGCAGCTCGCGGGTGTACTCCTGCTGCGGCGAGTCGAACACGGTGTCCGTCGGGGCGTGCTCGACGATCCTGCCCTTCTGCATCACGCAGACGTCGTCGGCGATCACGCGGACCACCGCCAGGTCGTGCGTGATGAACAAATAGGTCAGCCCGAGCTCGGCCTGCAGGTCGGCGAGGAGGCGGAGGATCTGCGCCTGGACGAGGACGTCCAGAGCCGACACGGCCTCGTCGAGCACCACGATCTCCGGCTTCAGCGCGAGCGCGCGGGCGATCGCCACGCGCTGGCGCTGGCCGCCGGAGAGCTCGTTCGGGTACCGGCTCGCGATCACGCGCGGGAGGGACACCTGGTCGAGCAGCTCGAGGACGCGCTCGCGCTGTGACGTCCGGTCGCCGACCTTGTGCACCCGCAGCGGCTCCGAGATGGTGTTGCCGATGTTGTGCAGCGGGTCGAGCGAGCCGTACGGGTCCTGGAACACCGGCTGCATGGAGCGCCGGAGCGCCAGCATGTCGCGGCCCTTGAGCTTCTCGGTCCGTCGGCCGGCGATCGAGATCGCTCCGGACGTCGCCGTCTCGAGGCCCAGCACGAGGCGGGCGATCGTCGACTTGCCCGATCCGGACTCGCCCACGAGCGCCGTGGTGGTGCCCTTCGGGATCGAGAACGACACATTGTCGACGGCCGTGAAGTCCTCGGCCTTCAGGCCGCCGCGGCGGATCTTGAAGACCTTGGTGAGGCCGTCGACCTCGATCATCGGGGCGCCCGAGGCGACCGCGCCGGCGTGGTGCGCGGCGCCCGCGCCGACCAGGTCGACCTCGCGGACGGCCTCCGGCTCGCCGGGGACCGACTCCACGGCCCGACCGGCCGTCGACTGGATGCGACGCGACGCGAGGCTGGGCGCCGCCGCGATCAGGCGCTGCGTGTAGGGGTGCTGCGGGTTCTGCAGCACCTCCACCGAGGCGCCGGACTCGACGATGCGGCCCTTGTACATGACGATGAGCTTCTCGGCGCGCTCGGCGGCGAGGCCCAGGTCGTGCGTGATGAAGAGCAGCGCGGTGCCGTCGGTCTTCGTCAGCGTCTCGAGGTGGTCGAGGATCCGGCGCTGGACCGTGACGTCGAGCGCCGAGGTGGGCTCGTCGGCGATCAGCAGCTGGGGAGCCGCGGCCAGGCCGATGCCGATCAGCACGCGCTGGCGCATGCCGCCCGAGAACTGGTGCGGGAACTGCTTGAGGCGCTTCTCCGCGTCGGCGAGGCCCGCGTTCTGCAGGACCTCGATCGCCTTGGCGCGCACCTCCTTGCGACCGGTCGCGAGGCCGTTGGCCTTGATGGTCTCCTCGACCTGGAAGCCGACCGACCACACGGGGTTCAGGTTCGACATCGGGTCCTGCGGGACGTAGCCGATCCGGCGGCCGCGGATGTCCTCGAGCTCGGTCCTCGTCGCCTTCGCGAGGTCCTTGCCGTCGAACAGCACGGAGCCGGCGGTGACCTGGCCGGTGCCGGGGAGCAGGCCGATGATCGCGGCGGCGGTCGTCGACTTGCCGGAGCCCGACTCCCCCACGATCGCGACGGTCTGGCCGTGCTCGATCGTGAGGCTCACGCCGCGGAGGGCGGGGACCAGTCCGCTGCCGGTCTGGAAGCCGACCTCGAGGTCGGTGACCTCGAGCAGCGGCCCCTGCGGTGCGTTCGGTGTCGTGGCGGTCATCGGAGGGCCCTCGCCTTCGGGTCGAGCGCGTCGCGGAGCGACTCGCCGAGGAGGATGAAGCTCAGCACCGTGACCGTCAGGGCGATCGACGGGTAGATCAGCGTCTGCGGGTTGGTGCGCAGATCGCGCTGGGCCTGGCTGATGTCGTTGCCCCACGACATGACCGAGCCGGGCAGGCCGACGCCGAGGAACGACAGCGTCGCCTCCGCGGTGATGGCCGCGCCGAGCGAGATCGTCGTGACGACGATGACGGGAGCGATCGAGTTCGGCAGCACGTGCCGGAACAGGATCGCCATGCGCGAGAGGCCGGTCGCGGTGGCGGCGCCGACGAAGTCGGCCTGCTTCACGCGGAGGACCTCGGAGCGCAGGACGCGCGCCGTCGTCGGCCAGGCGAACGCGCCGATCGCCAGGGCGATGACGAACACGTTCCGGTAGGCCGAGAAGACGGACATGATGACGACCGCGGCGAGGATGTAGGGGATCGAGAAGAAGATGTCGCCGAGGCGCATGATCACGGTGTCGACCCAGCCGCCGAAGAAGCCGGCCAGCGCGCCGCCGATGACGCCGGAGACCGTCGTGATCACGATCACGATGAGGCCGACGGTCAGCGACGTGGACGTGCCGTGGATGATCCGCGAGAAGACGTCGCAGCCCTGCTTGGTGTAGCCGAGCAGGCTGCCGTCGCCGGGGCCCTGGTTGCTGAACGAGAGCGCGCACTGGCGGGGGTCCACCGAGGTGAACAGGCCCGGGAACAGCGCGACGGCGATGATGACGAGGATCAGGACGCCCGAGATCCAGAACATGGGCCGCTTGCGCAGGTCGCGCCACGCGTCGGTCCAGAGGTTGCTGGGCTTCTCGTCGAGGCTGACGGCGTCGACCGACGCGATCGGCGTCTCCTCGAGCGGGGCCACGAAGTGGTCGATGCGGCGGGCCTTCTGCGCGCCGCCGGTGGACTCATTTGGCATAGCGGATCCTCGGGTCGAGTACGGCGTAGAGCAGGTCGACGAGGATGTTCACCACGAGGTAGAACAGCACCATGACCGTGACGAAGGAGACGACGGTCGGCCGCTCACCTCGGATGATCGCCTGATAGAGCGTGTTCCCGACTCCGGGAACGTTGAAGATGCCCTCGGTCACGGTCGCGCCGACGATCAGGAGGCCGAAGTCGGCTCCGAACTGCGTCGTGACCGGGATGAGCGAGTTGCGCAGGACGTGCACGGGGATGACGCGGCGTCGCGAGAGCCCCTTGCTGTACGCGGTGCGGACGAAGTCCGAGCCGGCCGTCTCGATGACCGAGCCGCGCGTGAGGCGGATGGCCGAGGCGACCACGAACAGAGCGAGCACGATCGCGGGCAGCAGCAGCCTCTGGAACGACGCGTCGGCTCCGACGGTCGGAGGGAACCATCCCAGCTGGATCGCGAAGAAGGACTGCGCGATGAAGCAGAGTACGAAGATCGGCACCGACACGAGCAGGAGGCTGACGACCAGCGCGCTCGCGTCGAAGAAGCTGCCCTTGCGCAGACCGCTGATGAGGCCGATGGTCAGCGCGACGACGATCTCGATGACGATCGCCATCATGGCCAGCGTCAGGGTGACCGGGAAGGTGCGGGCGAGGATCTCGTTGACGGACTGGCCGGAGAACGAGATGCCGAAGTCGCCGCGGACGACGCCTCCCAGGTAGTACAGGTACTGGACGAAGAAGGGCTCGTTCAGGTGGTACTGCTCCTCGAGGCGGGCGAGGAGTGCGGGGCTCGGCGTCTTGTCGCCGAAGAGCGACAGGAGCGGGTTCCCCGGCATGGAGAAGACCATGAAGTAGATGAGGAACGTGGTGCCGATGAGCACGGGGACGGCTTGCAAAATGCGTCGGACGATGTAGGCGAGCATGTCAGCCCAGCCGGTTCCGGAGTCGCATGGATGGGGACCTCATTCGATTGTGACCGAAACAGGGCGCTCCGCCCGTGCCGTGACCTGGTGGCCGACGGCACGGGCGAAGCGCCCCAGTGGTTCGAGCTTAGTTCTTGGTGATCTCGTAGTAGAGCGGCACCGAGTTCCAGCCGAACTCGACGTTCGACACGCCCTCGCCGTAGCCGCCGGTCACGTTCGCGTACCACAGGGGCAGCGACGGGAGGTCCTTCAGGAGGATCTCCTGGGCCTGCTGGAACGTCTTGTTCGCAGCGTCGGCGTCGGCGTCCGACAGGCCCTGCTGGAGCAGGGTGTCGAACTCGGGGTTCGAGTAGTCGCCGTCGTTGGACGAGGCGCCGGTCACGTAGAGCGGTCCGAGGAAGTTGTAGAGGCTCGGGTAGTCGGCCTGCCATCCGGTGCGGAACGCGGTCTCGATCGAGCGGTCGACGATCTTGGTGCGCGCCTCGGCGAAGGTCGGGTACGCGTCGCCCTCGGCGTCGATGCCCAGCGTGTTCTTGATCGAGTTGGTCACCGCGTCGACCCAGCCCTGGTGGCCGCCGTCGGCGTTGTAGGCGATCTTGAAGGTGCCGTCCCAGGGGCTGATCGCGTCGGCCTGAGCCCACAGCGCCTTGGCCTCGTCGGGGTTGTACTCGAGCACGTCGGCGCCGGAGAGGGCGTCGCTGTAGCCGTCGATCACCGGGGAGGTGAAGTCGGAGGCCGGGGTGCGGGTGCCCTCGAAGATCACGTCGGTGATCTCCTTGCGGTCGAAGGACATCGAGATCGCCTGGCGGCGGAGCTGGCCCTCCTCGCCGTCGAAGTGCGGGAGACGGCCCGGGATGGTGAAGGACTGGAACACGGCCGAGGGCTGGTTCACGGCGCGGTCGCCGAGGTCGCTCTCGAAGGTGCCGAAGGCGGAGTCCGGGATCTGGTCGATCACGTCGACGTTGCCGCCGAGGAGGTCGGCGTAGGAGGCGTCCTGGGTGGCGTAGAAGACGATCTTCAGGCCGCCGTTCTGGGCCTCGCGGGGGCCGGTGTACTCGTCGTTCTTGACGAGCTCGATCTGGACGTCGTGCTGCCACGCGTCGTCGCCGTCGAGCTTGTACGGGCCGTTGCCGATCGGGTTCTCACCGAAGGCGGCCATGTCGTCGAACGCGGCGGCGGGCAGCGGGTAGTACGCCGAGTAGCCGAGGCTGATCGGGAAGTCCGACTGGGGGGACTTGAGCGCGACGGTGAAGGTGGTGTCGTCCACGGCCTTGAGGCCGGTGAGCTCGCTGTCCTCGGTGTCGCTGAAGCCCTCGAAGTTCGAGAAGAACGACGCGC
>NZ_PSUC01000128.1:0-8728 GCF_002931635.1 Rathayibacter sp. AY2B7
CCGCTCCGGCTGGCGGACGCCCCCGCCGCGCAGGAGAGCCGTCGAACTCGGGAGATCACGACCGGACGACCTCCACGTGGTTCACGTTCTCCGCCGCCCGCCGCCCGCAACGTCCGTCGGCACTCTCCTGCCCTGTCCTCTCCGGCCCTGCGCTGTCCTCTCCTTCCACGTCCGCTCCTGCCCCGTCCGGTCAGGAGCGTCCGGCCGCGGCGACCGCTCCACGCCGCCCGTGCCGCCACCCGTGCCCCCGCCCGTGCCGCCGCCCGACCTCACCGGATGCCGCTGCGCGCGAACCCCTGCACGAAGTAGCGCTGGAAGCACAGGAACAGCAGCACCATCGGCAGCACCGACACCAGCGCCAGCGCCATGCTCGCGCTGTAGTCCGGCGTCGACTGGCCCTTGAGGTAGAGCAGGCCGATCGGCAGCGTGAACAGCTCGTTGTCCTTCAGGGCGATCAGCGGCCAGGCGAAGTCGTTCCAGCTGCCGAGCAGAGTCAGCAGGATCAGGACGGCGATCAGCGGCTTCGAGAGCGGCAGCACGATCTGCAGGAACACCCGCAGGTGCCCCGCGCCGTCGATCCGCGCCGCCTCGATCAGCTCCTCCGGGATGGAGAGGAAGAACTGCCTGGCGAGGAAGATCCCGAAGGCCGCCGCCGCTCCGGGAAGGATCACCGACCAGTAGGTGCCGTAGATCTGCAGTCCGGTCACGAGCTTGAACTGCGCGACCATGATCGCCTGCACCGGGATCATCATCGTGGCCAGTGCGAGCAGGAACAGCAGGTTCCGCCCGGGGAAGCGCAGCCGCGCGAAGCCCCAGCCGGCCAGCAGGTTCACCACGACGGTGAACACCGTGACGAACGCGCCGATCACGACCGAGTTGACGAACCACTCGCCCACGGGGAAGCGCGCGAACACCGTCGCGAAGTTCTCGAACGAGATCTCGCTCGGCCAGAAGCGGGGCGGGCCGGGCGCGAACACCTCGCCGCGCGGCGAGAAGGCGATGACGAGCATCCAGTACAGCGGGAAGAACACGATCGCCGAGGCGACGATCGCGACGACCAGGCGGACGACGAGTCCGGAGCGGGAGCCGTCGCGGCGGGAGGGGCGCCGGCGCGGGGTCTCGCGCGCGGTGGCCGCGGCGACCGCGGCGGGCGTGGTGACGGTGGAGGACGACATGAGGGCTCCTAGTCGACGAGGTCGCGCGTGCGGCTCGTGCGCCACTGCAGATAGGTGAAGGCGAGGGAGACCAGCAGGATGACGACGCCGAGCGCGGCGCCGTAGCCCTGCTCGCGGACCTGGAAGCCGTTGCGGTACGCGTAGGTGCCGAGCACCGACGTGGAGAAGCCGGGGCCGCCGCCCGTCATCACGAAGACGATGTCGAAGACCTGGAACGAGGCGAGCACGTTCATGATCAGCAGGAAGAAGGTGGACGGGCCGACCAGCGGCACCGTCAGTGCGCGGAACTGCTGCCAGCGCGTCGCTCCGTCGATCCGCGCGGCCTCGTAGAGCTCGGGCGAGACGCTCTGCAGGCCCGCCAGGTAGATCACCATGTTGAAGCCGATCCGCAGCCACACCGCGGTCAGCATCACCGAGATCATCGCCGCGGAGCCGTCCGACTGCCACGCGACCGGCGAGGCGCCCAGCGAGCTCAGCACCTTGTTCACGATGCCCGAGGACTCGCTGAAGATCGTGACCGCGATCATCCCGGAGGCGACGCCCGAGATCACCAGGGGCAGCACGATCACCGTGCGGAAGATCCCGCGCGCGGGCAGCACGGAGTTGAGCAGCACGGCCAGGCCGAGGCCGCCGGCGAGCTCGAGCGGCACGGTGACCGCGGTGAAGAGGAGGGTGTTGCCCAGGCTCTGCCAGAACACCGGGTCGGCGCCCATCCGCAGGTAGTTCGCGAAGCCGACCCACTCGGGCGTGCCGAAGCCGCGAGACTCCTGGAACGAGAGCTGGATCGCCCAGAGGATCGGCACGAACAGGAACAGCGCCATCAGGAGCAGGTTCGGGCCGACGAAGCCGAAGCCGGCGAGGGCCTCGCGCCTGCGGGCCGACCGCGGCCGGGCGGAGGAGCCCGCCCGGCCGCGGAGGGTGGTGGCGGTCATCAGCTGGTCGCCTGCTGGATGGCCGCATCGAGGCCGGAGAGGGTCTCCTCGGTGCTGCGTCCGCCGACGAACGCCTCCTCGAGCTGGTCCTGCATCGCGACCGAGATCTTCGCGAGGAACGGCGAAGTGAGCTGCTGCACGTCCCGCGGGGTGATCGTCGCGGCCTGCTCGACGAACACGGGCATCACGTCCGGGCGCACCGCGAAGTCGATCGACGCGGGGTCGATGTCGGACCGGGTGGGCAGCTCGTTCGTCGCCGCGCAGAACTCGGCCATGGTGTCGGCCTGCGTCATGAACGAGAGGAACTCGGTCGCGAGCTCCGGGTTGTCGGTGTCGGCCGTGGCGACGAGGGCGTTGCCGCCGAGGTCGGTCGCGCCGCGCTCGTCGACGGGCATCGGCGTGGCGGTCCACTCGAAGTCGGCGAGGTCGTCGATGTCCGGCACCAGGAAGGACCCGGCGAAGGCCATCGCCGCGGTCTGCTCCGTGAAGAAGGAGTCGGCGTAGGTGGCGGACTTCACCGAGCTGGTCGGCGGGACCCAGTCGTTGTCGAAGAAGCTCTTCGTGAAGTCCAGCGCCTTCGCGCCGGCGGCGGAGTCGATCGCCGGAGTGGTGCCGTCCTCCTCCAGGAGCGTGCCGTCGGCCTCGAACAGCCAGCTCAGCCAGCGGGGCGTGCCGCCGAGCTGCCAGTTGTAGACGAACGGGTACTGCTCGGCGGGCAGGCTCGCGCGCAGCTTTGCGGAGGCGTCGGCGAACTCCTCCCAGGTCCACGCCTCGTCGGCGGTGGTCGGCACGTCGGTGATGCCGGCCGCCGCGAGCAGCTGCGTGTTCACCAGCAGCGCCGACACGTCGGTCTGGTGCGGGACGCCGTAGGGCTTCCCCTCGAACGAGACGGCCTCCTGGAACGCGGGCGTGAAGGAGTCGAAGTCGTCGATCCGGTCGGTCAGGTCGAGCAGCTGCTCCTGGCTGGAGTAGACGCCGAGGTTGCCGTAGTCGACGCGGAACACGTCGGGGGCCTCGCCCGACGACAGCTGCGCGTCGATGTTGCTGAACATCTGGTCGTAGGGGACGACGTTGAGCTCGACGCTCGCCCCCTCGTGCTCGGCCTCGAAGTCGGTGATCAGCGACTCGAAGGCCGCCTGCTCGGACTCGCTGGCCCAGGTGGTGAAGGTGATCGAGTCGGCGTCGGCCGAACCGCCGCCTCCTCCGCCGAAGCCGCTGCAGCCGGTGAGGGCGGCGGTCGACGCCAGGACGGCGGCGAGGGGGATGAATCGTCTGCGCATGGGTGGTCTCCTGCTGTGAAGGGTCGGACGGGGGCGGGGTCGGAGGGCCGCGTCAGGCGGGGCGGCGGAGGGCGGTCTCGACGAGCGAGACGAGGCCGTGCGGGCCGAGCTGGCCGGCGAGCAGGTCGAGCGGAGTGGGGACGGGCAGCGCCGAGGCGGCGCGGCCGAGGCGGGAGGCGGGCACGGGGGCGGCCTCGCGCTCCTCCGGCTCCGGGTCGGCGAGGGCCAGCGCGAGAGTGGCGGCCACGTCCTCGACCGCGCGGACGCAGCCGAAGCGGATGATCCGCTCGTCGTCGATCAGGGCCTCGCCGTAGCCCGCGCGGAACGCCGAGCGCTGCACGTCGCTGATCGGCCGCGAGTAGATGACGCCCAGCTCGATCAGGAGCAGGTCGGCCTCCCGCGGGGCGACGGTGGCCTCGTCGAAGTCGATCAGCCAGGGGCGGCCGCTCTCGTCGATGACGACGTTGCCGGGATGCGGGTCGCCGTGGAGGGGCACGCGGGAGGTGGGCGTGCGGGCGCGCTTCAGCCGCCGCTCGGCGCCGGCGAGGGCGTCGAGGCGGGAGCGGTTACCGCGCCAGAGCGCGGTGAGGAGGGGGCGGGACTCCGGCTGCGCGTCGATCCTCTCGTCGGTCTCGGCGAGGAGGTCGGCGAGCGGACGGCGGACACGGCGGATGCCCCGCCGCACGGGAGGCGCGAGGGTCGGCGGCTCGGCGTCGTGCACGGAGCGCAGGACCGCGCCGAACCCCTCCCAGTCGAGGGCGTCCTCGCCGGAGTCGACGGCGTCCTCGCCGAGGATCCACGGCGCGACCGAGACCCGCAGCCCGCGGTCCTCCGCCCAGGGGCGCCCGTCGGAGGCGCGGTGCGGCGCCGCGACGCCCGGCACCCCCGACTCGCCCAGCGACGCCGAGAGCGCGAGGCCGAAGCGCCCGTCGCGGGCCGACGCCTTGACGCTCCACAGCGCCCCGGAGCCGTCGGCCGCGCACCAGACGCGCGCTCCGTGGTCGAGTCCGCCGACGACGGGCTCCAGGTCGACGAGGCCGACGCCGAACTCGCGGCGCACCAGAGCGCGCGCCCAGGCGCCCGCCTCCTCGATCGTGTCCATCCCGCTCATGCTGACGTGCGGGCGCCCCGCGAGCAGGTGCTTGCGCGATCGGTGATCGTAGGCATGGGTGCGGGCTGAGCCGCGTCTCAGGCTCGTGCCCCGGGCCGCCCGACGAGGAACCACGCCATCGACCCCAGGAAGGGCGCCACCACGACGGCGATCGTCCACAGGCCCTTCCGCAGGGGATCGAGGCCGGAGCGGAGGACCTGCGCGACCGCGAGGATCGCGACTCCGAGATACGCGGCCCCGCACAGGGCGGCGACCACGCTGGTGCCGAGCAGTGACATGTCCATCGCCCGACGCTACGCGCGGCGCGGCGCTGCCGGATCCGCCGCGGGGCGGAGACTCCCGGCGATGCGCAGCGGGCCTCGCTCAGCGGCCGAGGACACCGGTGATCGTCCGCGCGCCGTCGGCGGGGAAGAGGGCGAGCCGCTGCTCCGTCCCCTGCTGCCGGACCGTGAGAACGGGAGCCGCGAGCGCGTGACCGTGGTGGTAGCCCGTCACCGACTCGGGGGCGTCCCCGGCGGTGAGGGGCAGGAACGCGATCGGCGAGAGGTCCGCGTCGGCGCGGAACAGCGAGAGCGCCCTCGCGGTGACGACGGCCAGCAGCACGGGGTCCGGCTTCGCCGCGCGCAGCGCCGGGAGGTCGACTGCGGCTCCGGCGACCGCGAGCGTCCGCAGCGAGGCCAGCGTCTCCGGAGTGTTCAGCACCGCGGTGACGCCGCCGTCCGGATGCTCGGCCCGCAGCCTCTCGAGGCTCGGCCGTGACCACCGCTCCTCGACGCGCCGCCGGAGCCCGAAGCCGAGCACCGCGACGATCACCGCGGCCACCGCGAGCACCACGCCCCAGCCTCCGTAGAGCTGGAACGCCCGGGCACCCGACCACGCCGCCGCGACGACCACCGTCGCCCCGAAGAACGCCTCGCTCCCGAGCGACCGCAGCCGGGTCGACTGCACCTCCTGCGTCACGAGCGCTCCTCCGGGTCGGGCGGGGATCCACCCTCGCGCGGAAGGCCGGCTCAGCGCCCGCGGCGCGCCCGCGGATCGGTGAGGAGCCGGACCGGGGGGAGGTCGGCCAGGTCCGGGGACACGAAGCCGAGCACGTCGGAGTGGTGGTCGGCGGAGGCCCGGCGGAGGAAGGACCAGCACTTGAGCGAGGACGGGCGCCGGTCGAGGGGGAGGGGAGCGGCCTCCACGATGATCACGGTGGCGGAGCGGTGCAGGATCCGCACGGGCACGCGGCTCTCGCGGCCGTCGACGGTCCAGCTGGAGACGCCGCGGATGCGGCCGTCCTCGCGGTCGACCCCGACGGTGAGGACGCTCCGGAAGTCGTCGGACGCGGCGCCCATGCCGATCTGGAAGTCCCCCTCCGCGCCGTCGAGCACGAAGGCGACGTCGAGTCCGCGGCGGTGTCGGACGGTGAAGGTGGCGAGCAGGGGACCGCTCCCGAACCTGGGGGCCTCGTCGCGGGCCTGCCGGACACGCTGCTCCGCGTCGTCCCTGTCCATGGAGCCACTCCTGCCGTTCCGGCGGAGCGGGGCCCGCGCGCCCGTCGAGCCTAGGGGCACGGCCTGCCGGTCAGCGGGCGCGCGGCAGGGTCACGCGGAACCGCGCTCCCACCGGTCCCGCCTGCGCCACGAGGTCGCCGCCGAGGGCCCGGGCCAGCCCGCGCGCGATCGGCAGGCCGAGGCCCGAGCCGCCGTCGGCGCGGTTGCGGGCGTCGTCGAGGCGGACGAGGCGGTCGAAGACGCGCTCGCGGTCGGCCTCGGCGATGCCGGGGCCGTCGTCGTCGACGGTGATCGTGACGGAGTCGGCGGCCGCCTCGACGGCGACGTCGATCCGGGAGCGGGCGAAGCGGGCACCGTTCTCGAGGAGGTTGCCGAGCACCTGAGCCAGCCGGTCGGCGTCGGCGCTGACCAGGAGCGGCTCGGCGGGCCGCTGCAGCTCGATCGCGAGGCCCGGGCGGCGCAGCTCCTGGCGCTCGATCGCGGCCTCGGCGATGCCCGCGGGGTCCAGCGGACGCGACTCCAGAGCCAGGCCCTCGTCCAGCCGCGCCATCAGCAGCATGTCCTGGATGAGGCGGCCCGCGCGCAGCGACTCCCGCACGACGTGCACCGAGAGGCGCTCGCGCTCCTGCTCGCCGCCGTCGCCGCGGACGAGGGCGTCGGCGGCGGCCTGGATGCCGGCGACCGGCGTCCGCAGCTCGTGCGCGGCGTCCGAGACGAACGCGCGCATCCGCTGCTCCGCCGCGAGGGCCGTCGCCTCGGCGGCGAGGGCGCTGCGCTCGGCCTGCTCGAGGTCGTCGAGCATCTCGTCGAACGCGGTCGCGGTGCGGCCGAGCTCGGTCCGCGGACGGGAGGGGCGCAGCCGCCGCCCGCGGTCGCCGTGCGCGATGTCGCGGGCCACGTCGGTCATCCGCTCCAGGGGCCGGAGGGTCGCGCGGACCACGACGATCAGCGCGAGCGCGGCCAGCAGGAGGAACACGGCCGACGCGCCGAGCAGGATCCCGTTCAGCTGCGCGAGGGTGCTGCCGACCGATCCGGCCTCGCTGGTGAGCTCGAGGCGGGTGCCGTCGCTGAGGGTCGACTCGAGGGTGATCAGCTCGTCGTCGGCGGCGACGCTGCTCGAGACGACGGTGACGGCGGCAGAGGCGGCTCGGGGCGAGACGGCTCCGGAGGAGGAGCTCGTGCCGGGCGGCGACGGCGGCTCTCCGAGCTGGTCGGCGGCTCCAGGGCCCAGGCGCAGCTGCTCCGGGCTCGGCCCGGCCACGACGTCCTCGCCCTCGGGGCTCGTGATCCGCACCGAGACGCCCTGCGCCGAGAGGCGGGAGGCGAGGGCGTCGTCGGCGATCGTGCCGACCAGCGCGGCGGCGGCGGAGGCGCGGTCCTGCAGCCGCTCCTCGATCTGGTCGCGGAGGCGCTCGCCGAGCACCGCCTGCACCGTCGCCGAGAGGGCGAGGAGCAGCACGGCCAGCAGCGCGAGCACGGCCAGGACGGTGCGGAGGCGGAGCGAGCCGGTCCGCAGGGCGCCCGGCTGGGAGCGGCTCACGCCTCCACCCGGTAGCCGAGGCCGCGGACGGTGTGCACGAGCCGGTCGCCGTGCGCCTCCATCTTCTTGCGGAGGGAGCTGAGGTGCACCTCGACGAGGTTCGGGTCGACGTGGTCGTAGCCCCAGACCTGCGTGAGGATCTGGGTCTTGGTGAGGGTGCGGCCGCGGTTCCCGGCGAGGAAGGCGAGGAGGCGGAACTCGGTCGCGGTGAGGTCGAGGGCGACGCCGCCGCGGCGGGCGCGGCCCGACTCCGGGTCGACGACGAGGTCGCCGATCTCGACGACGGACGGGATGCGGCCGCGGCGGCGCAGCACGGCGGTCACGCGCTTGACGAGCTCGGCGAGCACGAACGGCTTCACCACGTAGTCGTCGACCCCCTCGTCGAAGCCGCGGAGGCGGTCGTCGACCGCGTCGCGGGCGGTGAGCATGATCACGGCCGCGTCGCTGCTGCGGCGGATCCGCTCGGCGAGCACGATGCCGCTCGGGCCGGGGAGCATCCAGTCGAGGATCACCAGGTCCGGAGCGAAGGTGCTCAGCTCGCGGGCGAGGTCCTCGCCGGAGACGAGACCGCGGACCGTGAAGCGCTCGCTGCGCAGCGCGGTCTCGACGGAGGAGCGGATGGCGTCGTCGTCCTCGATGAGGAGCACACGGGCGGAGGAGGGCATGTGCTCGAACCTAGGGGCCGCGGATCGGGGCGCACCCGGCGTCTGCTGTGGAGGGTCTGTTCTTAAGTCCGGCTTCAGATTCGCCTTCGAATCTGAGATGGAACCGGCCGCAACCGATCCCGAACGGGGTCGGCACCGGGCCGGAACGAGGAGACACCCATGACCGAGTCGACCACCCCCGCCGAGAAGGGCTCGAGCTTCGGGCCGCGCCGTCCGAAGAAGCGCGCCCTGACCATCGGCATCGCCGTCGGCGCCCTCGGACTCGTCGCGCTCGGCTCGACCGCCGCGTTCGCCGCGACGCCGTCGAGCACGCCGACCTCCAGCGCCACCCCGCTGCACTCCACCTCGACCGACGCTCCGTCCACCGGTGCGCCGTCGACCGGTGCGCCGTCGACCGATGCGCCCGCCGAGGGCACCGCTCCCACCCCGCCCGGCACGAGACGCCCGACGCGGTCGCCTCGGTCCTCCGCTCGATGCGCCGGCGCGAGGTGCTGCGGACCGCCATGGGTGGCGTGCTCGGTCTCAG
>NZ_PSUC01000129.1:0-8672 GCF_002931635.1 Rathayibacter sp. AY2B7
CCGAGAGCTGTCCGCGGGAGAGCTTCTTGATCTTCCGGTCGACCGGGAGGCGGAAGTCCTCGACGAGCTCGCGGGCGAACGCCTCGCCCCGCCTCCATGGTTAGTTACAACACCAACTAACCACCCAACCCAGCACCGAAGGAGCCCGCGTGGACGACTCCCGCCCGCTCTTCCTGCAGATCGCCGAGCAGATCGAGAACGACATCATCGACGGCGCGCTGCCGGAGGAGTCGCAGGTCCCGTCGACCAACGAGTTCGCCGCGTTCCACCGCATCAATCCGGCCACCGCCGGCAAGGGCGTGAACCTGCTCGTCGACGACGGGGTGCTCTACAAGAAGAGGGGGATCGGCATGTTCGTCGCCGAGGGGGCGCGCGACCGGCTGGTCGAGAAGCGCCGCACGCAGTTCCGCGACCAGTTCGTCGCTCCGCTGCTCGCCGAGGCCGCCAAGCTCGGCCTCAGCACCGAGCAGCTCGCCGACATGATCACAGAAGGGGGATCGCGATGAGCGCGGTCATCGAGGTCCACGACCTCACCAAGCACTACGGACGCATGCGCGCCGTCGACGGCATCGGCTTCGCGCTGGAGGAGAACCGCATCCACGGCCTCCTCGGCCGCAACGGCGCGGGCAAGACGACGCTGATGTCGCTGCTCACCGGCCAGGAGTTCGCCAGCTCGGGCGAGATCCGCGTCTTCGGGCAGTCGCCGGTGGAGAACGCCGCCGTCCTCTCCCGCACCTGCTTCATCAAGGAGAGCCAGAAGTACCCGGACGACTTCAAGGTGAAGCACGTCCTGCGCAGCGCTCCCTGGTTCTTCGACGGCTGGGACGAGGCGTTCGCCCGCGAGCTCGTCGAGGACTTCCGCCTCCCGGTCGACCGGAAGATCAAGAAGCTCTCCCGCGGACAGCTCTCGGCGATCGGAGTGATCGTCGGCCTGGCCTCCCGCGCCCCGCTCACGTTCTTCGACGAGCCGTACCTGGGGCTGGACGCCGTCGCCCGGCAGCTGTTCTACGACCGCCTCCTCCAGGACTTCGCCGAGCACCCGCGCACGGTCGTCCTCTCCACCCACCTCATCGACGAGGTCAGCAGCCTGCTCGAGCACGTCCTCGTCATCGATCAGGGCCGCCTCGTCGTCGACAGCGACGCGGAGGAGCTGCGGGGTGCCGCGGCGACGGTCATCGGACCTCGACAGGCCGTCGAGTCGTTCACCGCCGGCCGCGAGGTCATCGCCCGCTCCGCTCTCGGCAGCCGCGCCTCGGCCACGCTCCCCCGGCTCGACGACGCCGGCCGCGCCTCCGCCGCCCGCCACGGGCTCGAGCTCGAGTCCGTCCCCCTCCAGCAGCTCGTCGTCCAGCTCACCACCGGGAAGGCCTCGGAATGACCGCCCTCACCGGCGCCCCCGCGCGCCACGACACCGCCGCCGGCCGCCTCGGCAGCATCGTCCGCCTGCACTTCGCGAACCCCGCCACCATCCTCTACACGCCGCTGATCATCACGGCCGTCATCCTGGCGGGCAACCTGGTCGTCTGGTGGCTGATCCTCCGCGGGCTCGACTCCGGCGAGCGCCTCGAGGCGCAGGAGGGGATGACCTACTCCGGCGCGTCCTTCTTCCTCTTCGTCTACATGATGGTCGTGGCCGTCCAGTCGGTGAACGTCACCTTCGGCCTCGCCCTCGGCTACGGCGCCACCCGCCGCGACTTCTCCCTCGGCACGGCCCTCACCTTCGTCGCCCTCTCGGTCTTCTACACCGGCGTCTTCGTGGTCCTCGGGATCGTGGAGCGGGCGACCGACGGCTGGGGCTTCGGCGGCAGCTTCTTCCGCTCGATCTACTTCGGCGGGGACTCCGTGGGCGAGCAGGCCGTCGCGGTGCTCTGCGCCCTGCTCTTCTTCTTCTTCATCGGAGCGGCGACGGCGGCGGTCTACGTGCGCTGGCGCCAGCGCGGGATGCTGCTCTTCTTCGGGATCCTCGGCGCCCTCCTGCTGGCCGTGATCACCCTCCTCACGCTCACCGAGAACTGGCCCGCCGTCGGCTCCTTCTTCGGGAGCGTCGGATACGCGGGCGGCTACGCCCTCTCGCTCATCCCGACCGCGATCGCCGGAGTCGCGGGCTGGGCGATCCTCCGCCGCGCCACCCCGCGCAGCAGCTGACGCCACCGCCACCGATCCGAGAGGACCGACCATGACCGCCCCCGCCCGCCGCTCCGCCTCCTCGCGGAGGATCCTCTCCGTTCTGAGGCTCCACCTCGCCCACCCCGGGACGGTCCTCGGCTGGCCGCTGCTCGTCCTGCTCGCCGTCCTCGCCGGCAACCTCGTGATCTGGTGGCTCGTCCTCCGCGGGATCGGGGCCGAGCGGGGCGGCGGCGACTCCGGCATCCTCCTCGTGGGGCCGGGGATGCTGATCGTCGTCTTCCTCTTCATCGGCTCCATCCAGGCCACGACCGCCACCTTCGGGCTGGCGCTGAGCTACGGAGCGACCCGACGCGACCACGTCCTCGGCAGCTCCCTCGCCTTCGCGGCACTGTCCGTGCTCTGGTCCGCGATCGTCGTGGTCCTCGGGGCGATCGAGGAGGCGACCGGGGGCTGGTGGCTGGGCGGCGCGCTCTTCCTCGCCTCTCCCCTCGACGGTCCGTGGCTCGAGCGCTTCGTCGTCCTGCTCTGCTCGCTCCTCGCCGCCTTCGCCCTCGGCGGAGCAGCGGGAGCGGTCTTCCTCCGCTGGCGGGAGCGCGGAGCGACGGCTTTCCTCCTCGCCCTCGGAGCGGCGGCACTCGCCGTGGTCGTCGTCGTCACTCTCGCCGGCGGTAGACCGGTCGTCACGGACGTCCTCGAGAGCGCGGGGACCACGGGAGCCGCCGCTCTGCTCCTCGTCCCCGCCGCACTGCTGACGGTGGTGGGCTCGCTGGTCCTCCGCCGGGCGACGCCGCGCGGCTGACCCCCTCCGGAACCGGGCCTGCAAGGCCCTTCCGCCCCGGGCGTCCGGATGCCAGCGTGGGCACATGGCCGACTCCCCCGCTCCGTCCCTCCTGCCCGTCCCCGAGCACAGCTGGATCGCCCGACCCGCCGACGCCGAGCTGACGCAGGACACTCTCGACACCGTCGACGCCTGGTGGCGCGCCGCGAACTACCTCGCGGTCGGGCAGATCTACCTGCTCGCGAACCCGCTCCTGAAGACCCCGTTGAGCCGCGAGGACATCAAGCCCCGCCTGCTCGGCCACTGGGGCACCACCCCCGGCCTCAACCTGATCTACGCGCACCTGAACCGCGCGATCCGCGAGCGCCGCCAGCCGACCCTCTACATCACCGGTCCCGGCCACGGCGGACCGGGCATGGTCGCCAACGCCTACCTCGACGGCACCTACAGCGAGATCTACTCCCACATCGACGAGTCGGAGGAGGGGCTGCGCCGCCTCTTCCGCCAGTTCAGCTTCCCCGGGGGCATCCCCAGCCACGCCGCCCCCGAGACTCCGGGCAGCATCCACGAGGGCGGAGAGCTCGGCTACGCGCTGAGCCACGCGTACGGAGCGGCCTTCGACAACCCGGACCTCCTGGTCGCGGCGGTCGTCGGCGACGGCGAGGCCGAGACCGGCCCGCTCGCCACCAGCTGGCACTCCAACAAGTTCGTGAACCCGCTCACCGACGGCGTCGTCCTGCCGATCCTGCACCTCAACGGCTGGAAGATCGCGAACCCGACCGTCCTCGCCCGCATCCCGCAGGAGGAGCTCGACAGCCTCCTCCGCGGGTACGGCCACGAGCCGTTCCTCGTCGAGGGCGGCTTCGACGGCGAGGACCCGATGCGCGTGCACGAGCGGTTCGCCGACGTCCTGGACACGGTGCTCGACCGCATCGCGGCGATCAAGGAGCGCGCTGCCGCCGGCGACCTCTCACGCCCGGCCTGGCCGATGATCGTGCTGAAGACCCCGAAGGGCTGGACCTGCCCGACCGAGATCGACGGAGTCCAGGTGGAGGGCACCTACCGCTCGCACCAGGTCCCGCTGCCCAACGCCCGCGACACCGAGGCGCACACCCGCCTCCTCGAGGACTGGCTCCGCTCCTACCGGCCCGAGGAGCTCTTCACCGAGGAGGGCGGCGTGGTCGACCGCGTCCGCTCGCTGGCCCCCGAGGGCGAGCTGCGGATGAGCGCGACCCCGCACGCGAACGGCGGGCTGCTGCGGCAGACCCTCGACCTGCCCGACTTCCGCCGCTACGAGGTCGTCGTCGAGCAGCCGGGTGGCACCGTCGCGGAGGCGACGAAGGTGCTCGGCGAATGGCTCGCCGACGTCATCCGCGCCAACCCGACCAACTTCCGCCTCTTCGGGCCGGACGAGGTCGCGAGCAACCGGCTGCAGTCCGTCTACGCCGCCACCGACAAGCAGTGGGACGCCGAGCTCAGCCCCCTCGACGACCACCTGGCCCGCGCCGGGCGGGTCATGGAGGTGCTCTCGGAGCACCAGTGCCAGGGCTGGCTGGAGGGCTACCTGCTCACCGGCCGCCACGGGCTCTTCACCTGCTACGAGGCGTTCATCCACATCATCGACTCGATGTTCAACCAGCACGCGAAGTGGCTGGACGGCACCCGCGACATCGAGTGGCGCCGCCCGATCGCGAGCCTCAACTACCTGCTCTCGAGCCACGTCTGGCGCCAGGACCACAACGGCTTCAGCCACCAGGACCCCGGCTTCATCGACCACGTCGTCAACAAGAAGCCCGAGGTCGTGCGCGTCTACCTGCCCTTCGACGCGAACACGCTCCTCTCGACCTACGACCACTGCCTCCGGAGCGTCGACTACGTCAACGTGGTCGTCGCCGGGAAGCAGCCCTCGCCCCAGTGGCTCACGATGGCGGAGGCGGTCGCCCACTGCACGCGCGGACTCGGCATCCTGGAGTGGGCGAGCAGCGAGCGGCCGGGCGAGTCCCCGGACGTCGTGCTCGCCTGCGCGGGCGACGTGCCGACCCTCGAGACCCTCGCGGCGGTGAGCATCCTCCGCGAGACGCTGCCGGACCTCGCGATCCGCACGGTCAACGTGGTCGATCTGATGCGTCTGATGTCGGAGTCGGAGCACCCGCACGGCCTCTCCGACCGCGAGTTCGACGCGGTCTTCACCCCCGACCGCCCGATCGTGTTCGCGTACCACGGCTATCCGTGGCTGATCCACCGCCTGACCTACAAGCGGACCGGCCACGGCAACCTGCACGTGCGCGGGTACAAGGAGAACGGCACCACCACCACTCCCTTCGACATGGTGATGCTCAACGACCTCGACCGCTACTCGCTGGTGATCGACGTCATCGACCGGACCCCCGGCCTCGGCGCCCGCGCCGCCGGTCTCCGCCAGGAGATGCAGGACGCCCGCATCCGCGCCCGCGCCTACACCCGCGAGCACGGCGAGGACATCCCCGAGGTCGCGAACTGGACCTGGGCCGGCGAGCGCTCCGGCAACGCCAGCGCCAACACCGGCAACGACAACGACAACGAATAGCGCCGGTTCGCACACCACGCCCCTCCACTGACGGGTCGCGGTCGTGTCGCTGGCAAGGCGGAGGAGGAAGCGATACCGGCGGTATCGCGCCCGACGACAACGCCGCCAGCGGCGCGACCGCGGCCCGTCAGGCGGCGGGAGCCAGGTAGTCGTCCCAGTCGGGCTGCGTCCGCTCCGCGCCGCGCACGAGCCAGGAGCCGGCGCGCGGCATCCGGGGGACGGTGCGCAGACGCCATCCCATCTCGTGCGGGGTGCGGTCGCTCTTGACGTTGTTGCAGCGCTGGCAGCAGGCGACGAGGTTCTCCCACGTGTCCCGGCCCCCGCGCGACTTGGGCTGGATGTGGTCGATCGTCGCCGCGTGCTGACCGCAGTAGCCGCAGCGGTGGTTGTCCCGGCGGAGCACGCCCCGGCGCGATACCGGAACGCTCCGGCCGCTCGGGATGCGCACGTACCGGGTCAGCACGATCACCGAGGGCCGCACGTGGTCGCCGTGCGCGCTGTGCACCGGATTGCCCTCGTCCGCGGCGATCACGGTCGCCTTCTCCGTCATCAGCAGGACCAGGGCCCGCTTGAACGACACCACCGCGAGCGGCTCGTAGCCGGCGTTGAGAACCAGAGTGCGCATCAGTGACCTCCGTGCTGTCGCACGCCGTCACGCGAAGGCGCCGCGACCACGAGCAAGGGCGCCGTCGTGATGACGGCGCCCTGCGAGGCCGCGGCGGAGTGCCGCGCGATGACGTGGAGTCGTATCCGCGTGTCGGAGGAGTGCACCGCCGCGGTGAGGACCCGCGCGCATATCGAATCGGCCGGCCGCACGCGCGAGCGCAGCCCCACGCTGTGGCGCCCGCTCCGCTCGGCCATCCCGGCACTCCGTCCCTCGACGAATCGATCCGCTCGCCACGCGAGCGGACTGGGGTTCAGGTTAACCCTTCACGCCCGGAACACCAGGGGTCGGTCCGGATTCGTCACGCGGCGTTCACACGGCGGGACGACGAGAGCCCGCCCCCTCCAGGAGGGGACGGGCTCTCGAGCGGATCGACCGGGTCAGCCGTTGATGCGCACGATCCGGTAGTCGGAGGTCCACAGTGGCTGCACGCGGACGCTCGCGCCCTCGTACGGCGCGTGCAGGATGTTGCCGTTGCCGGCGTAGAAGCCGTCGTGGCCGTCCATGATGACGAGGTCGCCGGGCTGCGCGTCGGCGAGCGAGACGGGGGTGCCCATGGCGCCCTGGCCCGCGGCCGAGTGCGGCATCGAGATGCCGTACTGCGCGAAGACGTACATCACGAAGCCGGAGCAGTCGAAGCCGCTCGGGTCGGCGCCACCGAAGACGTAGGGCACGCCCTGGTACTGCATCGCCGTGTTGAACACCGCCGAGAGGCTGTAGCTGGTGGTCGGGGCGGCGGCCGCGATCTCGCTGGCCGAGGCGCCGGAGTAGGAGTTGAACTCCTCGGCGGTCTCGGCGCGCGCCTCGGCGACGTCGCTCGTGTCGACGACGGGCTCGGCGACCACGACGGGCTCGGGCTCCGGTGCGGGCGGCGGGGGCGCCGCCTCGGCCGAGAAGCCGTCTCGGGCGATCGCGGCCTGCACCACTCCGCCGTCGACGGCGACGGTCTGCGCGGAGCCCTGGCGGAGGAGGTCGGCCCGCGACGCCGCGAACAGGCCGTCGTCCTGGCTGCCCGGAGTGAAGGCGTAGGCGGGGAGCGCCATCGTCGCGACCAGCGCGCCGGCGAAGCCGACCATCGCGACCTTGCCGACGACACGGCCCCTGCGCTTGCGCGGGGTCCCGGCCGGCGACGGCACGAAGTCGGTGATGTCCGCGCGGCGAACAGGAGCTGCGGGAACGGCGCGACGGGAGACGGGTGCGTCCCCGTGGATCCGGGCGCGGATGACCGGAGGCCGGTTCTCGAAGGTCGCGTCGCCGGAGCGGTCGGGGTGGTTGGAGCGGAACCGGTCGGGTGAGCCGGCGTCCTCGTTCGGGGTGAGGGGGTTCTGGGGCAAGGGGGAGATCCTCCGACGTCCCCTCAGCCCAGGCAGCTGTCCCGTCTCATGCACGAAGCATCGGTGTGCACAGGATCCGAGACGGGTGTGGGGGCGTCGGATCCCGCGCCCTGGGACCGAGGCTCGGCCGCAGGGCTCCACAGAGCGTAAGCGACCGTTACCGATTTGTCACCTTCTCGGCGGGAAGAGACCGCTCTCCCGTTCGCCTCCGGTCACCGGATGCGGTAAGGGCCCGTACGGGCCGCTCCCAGGGAGGCGCGGGTCAGACGACGAGGAAGATGTGCGCCGCGACCTCATTGGGCAGCTCGATGCCCGCCTCGGCTCCGTCGATGCGCGCGAGCACGTAGCCGTTGAGGGCCGAGAACTCGCCCTCGGCACCGGGGACGACCCCGGCCTGCTTGAGCTGGAGGAGGAGCTCCGGATCGACCTGCGCCGGCTCGCCGAGGCGCCGGACGACGCCGCGGCGGGGCTCGCTCGACCCGGCGACGAAGCGCGGCAGGCTGATGACGCCGTCGGCGAAGCGGGAGGCGGGGGTGTCGCCGAGCTCGTCCAGGCCCGGGATCGGATTGCCGTAGGGCGACTCCGTCGGGTGGTCGAGCATCTCGAGGAGACGGCGCTCGACCTGCTCGCTCATCACGTGCTCCCAGCGGCAGGCCTCCTCGTGCACGAACTCCCAGTCGAGCTTGATGACGTCGTGGAGGAGCCGCTCGGCGAGGCGGTGCTTGCGCATGACGTGGATCGCCTTGCGGCGGCCGTCGGAGGTGAGCTCGAGGTGGCGGTCGCCCGAGACGACGACGAGGCCGTCGCGCTCCATGCGACCGACGGTCTGCGACACGGTCGGCCCGGAGTGGCTGAGCCGCTCCGAGATGCGCGCGCGCAGCGGGATGATGTTCTCCTCCTCGAGCTCGAGGATGGTGCGCAGGTACATCTCGGTGGTGTCGATCAGATCCGTCATCTCAGCCTTCCCGTCTCGGCGCGCTCCACCCTAGTGGTCGCCACGACGCAGCATCGGCGCTGCGGCGCGACGCAGGCCTCCGTCGCTCGGAGGAGGGGTGCGGGCCGGGAACCCTAGTATTAACGCATGCCGGACCTCACCATTCCTCGCGAGCTGCTCCCCCACGACGGACGGTTCGGCTGCGGCCCGTCCAAGGTGCGGCACGACCAGCTCGCCCACCTCGCGACGCAGGGCGCGCACCTCCTCGG
>NZ_PSUC01000013.1:0-47249 GCF_002931635.1 Rathayibacter sp. AY2B7
CTCGCGCCGTCGAGAGCACGCTCGACGGCTCCGCGTACGGGTTCGGCCTCGTCGTCGAGCACGACGTCCGCTTCGGCGGGATCGCCCACCACTCCGGCGGCCTGCCGGGCTGGTCGTCGAACATGCGGTGGCATCTGGAGTCGGGCCTGGGGGCCGTGGTCTTCGCGACCGCGAACGGGGCGAAGCTCGCCGCCGCCGCGACGGGGCTGCTCCGCGCCGCCCTCGAGGACACCGCTCCGCCGGCGCGGACCATCACCCTCCTCCCGTCGACCCTCGCCGCGGCCGCCGCCGTCGAGGACGCGATCGTCGCGGGAGACCTCACCCGGGCGGGGGAGCCGGGCAGCGGCGCCCTGTTCAGCCCCAACCTGCTGAGCGATGTGCCGGCCGACGTGCGCGCCCGCCGCCTCGCCACGGCGATCGCGGAGATCGGCGGGCTCGCCGAGGACCCGACCGCGCGGCCGCTGGTGGAGCGGCTGCTCTGGAGCGCCTCCGCGGCGCAGGCGGCCTTCCTCCTGCCGGGCCGCGACGGAGAGCTCGAGTGCCGGCTCGAGACCACGCCGACCGTCCCGGCCCTGATCCAGCGCCTCGAGATCGTCGTGCGCGAGGCTCCGACGGCTGCCCTCCCGGTCGTGCGCTTCTACCGCCCTCGGGCCGGCTAGCGGTCGAAGACGAGGCGCGGACGCGGCGGACCTCGACGCTCCCGCATCGAGAACGGCGGGCGGCCCTCGAGGGGCCGCCCGCCGTCACGCTCCCGCGGTCAGCGGATCGTCGTGCTCGCCGTGTCCGCGTTGCTGCGGATGGACGGGTCGGGCGTCTTCGTCGAGAACGCCGCCGCCAGCGCGGTCGCCGTGCCCGAGACGGCCGCCCTCACCGTGATCTTCTCCGACACGGTCCGCCCGTCCGCCAGGCCGGCCCGCTGGAACACCACGACGTTCCCGACCCTGGTGTACGAGCCTGTCGCAGAGACGAACTGCACACCCGCGGGCAGGACGACCTGCGAGACGACCGACGCCGACGCAGCCGGACCGGCGTTCGTCGTGATGAGGGTGTAGGTGAGCGTCCTCCCCTTCACCGCCGAGGCCGGCCCGGAGAGGTCGACGCGCAGATCGGCCTTCGTCGCGACCTGCTTCGGCGAGACCGTCAGCGTGCTCGTCGCCCGAGCCGTGCCCGCCGAGTTCGCGGCCTGGATGCTGAAGGTGGTGGTCCCGGCCGTGGTCGGCGTCCCGGAGAGGCGCCCGGTCGCGTCGAGGGTGAGTCCGGCGGGCAGTGCGCCGGAGACCAGGGAGACCGACGGAGCGGGCGTGCCGCTCACCGCGTAGCGGAAGTCGTAGGCCGAGCCGACGACGCCGGCCGCGACCGTCCCGGAGAGGGTCGGCGCGACCGTCGGCGACGAGACGGTGACGGTGCTGGTGGTCTCCGCGGAGGCGGTGCCGGCGCGGGCCGTCAGCGTGAACGTGAAGGTGCCCGGCGCGGACGGAGTCCCGGTCAGGCGCCCGGCCGGAGTCAGGGTGAGGCCGGACGGGAGCGCACCGGAGGAGACGGCCACCGACGGCGCGGGGAAGCCCGAGACGGTGTAGCCGAAGTCGTAGGGGGTGCCGACGACGCCCGGCCCGGGGGTACCGGAGATCCCCGGTGCAGCGGCGGCGGGGGAGACGACGACGGTGCTGGTGGTCTCCGCGCTCCCCGCAGCGCTCGAGGCCCGCAGGGTGAAGGTGGAGCGTCCGGCGGTCGTCGGCGTCCCGGTCAGGCCGCCACGATCATCGAGGCTCAGGCCGGCGGGGAGCGTTCCGGAGACGAGCGAGACCGTCGGCGCCGGTGTGCCCGTCACGCTGTAGTCGAAGTCGTACGGGGTGCCCACCGTCGCGGCGGGCGGGTCGCCGGCCAGGGTCGGCGCGACCGTCGTCTCCGCCACGGCGAACGTGTGCGGGGCCCCGACGGTGGCGCCGAAGGGGTTCCGCGCGGAGACGGCGAAGGTGGACGTGCCCGCGGTCGTCGGCGTGCCGGAGAGGACCCCGGACGCGCTGAGGGACAGGCCGTCGGGGAGGGAGCCGGAGGCGACCGCGAACGAGGCGGGGCGGTCGGCCGCGAAGGTGTACGAGGCGGCCGCTCCGAGCGGCCCGGACGCGGGAGGAGCATCCGCCGTCAGGACCGGACGCGGGCCCCGGGCGAGCACGTGATCGGGTCCGGCTGCGAGAGCCGTCGTGCCGGCGAGGCCGGCGGGGAACTGCAGCTGCCCGGCCGAGCTCCGGCCCCAGCCGACGATCGTGCCGTCGCCCTTCAGCGCGAGGCTGTAGTCGGACGCGGCGGCGATCGCCACGACCCCGGACAGGCCTTCCGGCACCGTGGTCTGGCCGTAGTCGACGACGACCGAGTCGGAGCTCGCGCCCCAGGCGACGACAGTGCCGTCCTCCTTCAGCGCGAGGCTGTGGGTCTCTCCCGCCGCGACGGCCACCACGCCCTCGAGCCCCGCGGGGACGTCGGTCTGCCCGTAGAGGTCCCAGCCCCAGGCGACCACCCTCCCGCCGGACACGGCGAGGCTGTGGCGCTGGCCCGCGGCGATGGCCGTGACGCCTCCGAGGCCGGCCGGGACCAGGCCCTCGCCCAGCCCGTTGCTGCCCCACGACGTGACGGTGCCGTCGCTGCCGAGCGCGAGGCTGTTGTCGCGGGAGGACGAGATCGCGACGATCCCGGTCAGCGCGGCACTCCTCGAGACCTGCCCGTCGCCGTCGTAGCCCCAGGAGACGACGGTCCCGTCGCTCTTCAGCGCATGGCTGCTGTAGTCGCCGGCGGAGACCGCGACGACCCCCGTGAGACCGTCGGGGACGCTGGTCTGCCCGTACGACCCGCGGCCCCAGGCGACGACCCCGCCGTCGCCGTTCGCGGCGAGGCTGTGGGTCCGACCCGCGGCGAGGGAGAGGACGCCCCCGACCCCGGCCGGGACCGAGGTCTTCCCGTCGGCGCTGCTTCCCCAGGCCGCCACCCCGAGGACCGGGACGGACGGAGCGGCGACCGCCGCGAGAGGAACGGCGGTGCCGACGAGGAGCGCGACGGCCGCGATCAGCCCGAGCAGACCCCGCCGGAGCCGCCGCGCCGCTCCTGGATCCCGCGGCTGCGACGTGCCGTCCTCGACGGCGGGCGGACGAGGGACGGTGCTGGAGCGCATGTGCTGCCTTCGATCGGGACGGCCCTCATCGGCCGTCCTCGAACCGTGGCACGGCCGTCCCGCCGCTGACAATGTCCTCTAGCGGCCCTGTCCGGAAGAGGGCGCCGCGGAGCTCCGCGGAGGGGACGTAGGCCCGGTCTCACTGCGGCCGAGCGCTCCCGCCGCGGGCCCGTGACGGTCAGCGCATCCCGAGGGACGCCGTCGCGTCCTGACCGCTCAGCGGGGTCGGAACGGGGACCCCGACCCTCCCGCGTACGGGGCGTCCGCCTGGTCGAAGTCCCAGCGGCCCGCGGTGGACGGGCGGACGACGGGGGTCTTCGTCGGGGTCGGCGTCGCCGACGGCGCCGGCGCGGCGGCCAGCCCGGCGTGCCAGCGGAAGATCGCGTCGATGCCGTCCTGGTTCACCCACGACGGTGCGTTGTGGCCGAGCGCGTGCGTCCGGACGGTCGCCTCCCTGGCCGTGGCCGTCGCCTTCTTCACGAGGGCGAGCCCGTGCAGTGCCGGCGGCACGCTCGGGTCCGGGTGGGCCGTGTCGGACACCACCGCGCGGATGTTCGCGCCGGCCCAGGCGGAGGCGGGCAGCCGCTTCGGGTTGTGGGAGTCGATCTGAGCGGTGCTGCCGCCGAAGGCACCGCCGATCGAGAAGCGGCCCCGCGTCGTGCGGTCGTGGGTGTCGCGGAGGTCGTAGACGCCGTTGACCAGGTAGACGCCGTTGATGCCGGGGAAGACCCGCGCGCCGTAGTCCTCGCAGGCGAGCGCACCGCCGGCCGACATCGCCCAGAGGTAGCTCGCGGCGATCGGGAACTGGCCGGAGAGGTAGGCGTAGCCGTTCCGCTGGTGCTTCTGCGCGGTGTCGTTGGTCCAGATCGTGCCGCCGAGCGTCTGGCAGATCGCGATGGCGCCCCGCTCGACGGCGAGCTCGGCCGGGTACGCGAAGACGCTGGACAGCGAGGTGTGGTCGGCCTGCGCGGAGTGGATGAACCAGATCACCGGTACCGTCGCGGCCTGCCGCGGCTTCACCGTCTGCGGCACGAAGATCCGCGCGAGGTCGCCCGCGATCGAGACCGTGAGGACGTCGTAGAGCACGCCGCGGTTCTTCGTCCTCACGTTGATCGTGCGGGTCCTCTCCCCGGGCAGGCCGGGCACGGGGGAGGCGGAGGCGGAGGCGGCCGGGAGCGTCGCCGCGCCCAGAGCGAGAGCACCCGTGAGGGCGCCGCCGATGACGGCGCGCCGCCGGAGGCCAGGAGTTCGAGAGGGGGGTCCTGCGGAATCGTCGGGGGACACGGGAGCTCCTCGTGCAGGGACCGCGGGCCGACGAGGTCGGCGGAGCAGTCCGGGTCGGCGGGGGGGGTGCCCACAACGCTAGCCGGAGGACCGGCCGGACGACCCGTCGATGCGCGCCAGTCGCGGGACGGCGGAGGGACGACGCCGCACGGGCGGAACGTTCGGCGGCTCGGCGACCGCATCGGCTGCGGATCGAGGCGCTGCGGAGGCGAAGGAGAGGCCCGTTCCTGATCGCCCGCCCCGCCGGTTCCGCCCCTTTCGCCCCGTTCGGGAGCGCTTCCCCGCACCGGTCTGGCCCCCCGGTGTGAAGGCTCCCAGGTTCCTCGCGCTCGTCGGCGGACCGGTGCCAGCGTGAAGGGACCGAGAAGCAGAAGGAGAAACGATCATGACTCTTCGACGAACTCTTGCCACCCTCGCCCTCACGGGCGCCATCGCCTCCGTCGGCGTCGTCGCTGTCGCGACGCCCGCCTCCGCGGCCGAGGTCGCGAACGGACAGTACGTGAACGCCGCGAACTACGCGTGCGGAGCCCAGGAGGTGGCCACCGGCGCCACCCTCGGACCCGAGGGCGTTCTGCGCCAGCGCGCTCTCGTCTTCCGCAACTGCGGGTCGAGCACGGTCGAGCGCAAGGCCGACATCATCGCCGACTTCGACGGCAGCTGCTACTCCGTCGCGCCGGGCAAGGCCCGAGTCCTCGACGCGCTGTTCGTGGCGGCGGGACGCAACACCTACCGCGCGTCCAAGGCCTGCTGAGGTCGCGTGCTCCGCTGGAGGGGCGGGTCGGGGACATCCCCGGCCCGCCCCTCCAGCTGTCCGGAACGACCACGCCGTCCGAGCCGTCCTCCCGCCGACCCGCCCGCGGATCACTCCAGCACAGGCCCCAGCTCCGCCAGGACCTCCGCGACCCGGGCCCGCGCCCGTGCGCCGAGCCCGCGGACCGGACGCGGGAGGCAGCGCGCCTCGGCGAGACCGAGCTGCTCCGCCATCGCCGCGACCACGCGGTAGCTGCCGCCGTGCTCCGAGAAGAGGTCCCAGACGGGCTGCAGGCGCGCCGATCCCGCGATCGCCGCCGCCTCGTCGCCCGACTGCGCCGCCCGGGCGATCGGCAGCGCCGTCCGCGGGAAGAGGCCGCCGATCACCGAGTACCAGGCGTCGCAGCCGCCGAGCAGCCCGCGCGCACCCGCGGCGTCCCCCGAGACCCCGACAGTGACCCCCTCCGGCACCCGCGCCCGGATCTCGCGGACGCGCGCCGCCGCGGCACCCGGTCCCTCCGGCACGCCGGGGATCTTGAGGGAGGCGACCTGCGGCAGCCGGGCGACGGCCCCGTAGAGGTCGTCGGAGAAGGAGAAGCGCGTCGTCCCGGGGTTGTCGTACACGACGAGCGGCACCGAGAGCTGAGCCGTCACGTCCTCGTAGAGCCCGAGCACGTCCTCGTCCGTCAGCGGCTGGTAGCCGAGCGGCGCCAGGAGCACCGCGCTCGCCCCGGCGCTCTGCGCGTCCTCGGCGAGCGCCAGCACCTGCGAGGTGCGCAGCGCCCCGATCCCGACCACGACCGGCACCGGGCCGGCGCTGCGGACGGCGATCTCGGCGGCGCGCCGGCGCTCGCCGCGGTCCAGGTACGGAGCCGAGCCGGTCGAGCCCAGTGCGCCGATCGAGTCGACTCCCGCCCGCGCGAGCCGCTCGACGAGAGCGGCGAACGACCGCTCGTCGATGCTGTCGTCGCGGAGCGGAGTGAGGGGGAAGGCGCTGAGTCCGGTGAGCACGTCGGTCCGTTCGCTGGGGGCGGGAGGGGCCCGGCCAGTCTCCCCGGCGGCAGGGGCCCGGTCGAGGCCAGAACCGCCGGGGGCCGGGGGACCAGCCGTCACTCCGCGTCGAGCACCACTCGGGAGTGGAGTCCGAGCCGGTCGAGGAACGCCTCGTCATGGCTGACGACGACCATGCCGCCCCGCCAGGCGGCGAGAACGTCGACGAGGTGGTCGGTCGTGGCGAGATCGAGATCGTTCGTCGGCTCGTCGAGCACGAGCAGCTGCGGAGCGGGCTGCGCCAGCACGAGCCCGGCGAGCGCGACGCGGAACCGCTCGCCGCCCGAGAGCGACGCGATCCTCCGATCGACCACGTCGCCGCGCACCAGGAGCCGCGCGAGGGCGTTCCGCAGCTCGACCGCCGGACGATCCGGCGCGGCCCGGGAGACGTGCTCCCGCACGGTGGCCTCCTCGTCGAGGAGTCCCTCGCGGCGCTGGGGGAGCCAGCCGACCCGCTCCGTCAGCGCTCGGGCCGTGGTGCCGGCGAGCGGATGCTCCCGCGCACCCGGCGCCCCGACGAGGTGCTCGAGCAGGGTGGTCTTCCCCGTCCCGTTCGCGCCGACCACCGCGATCCGCTCCGGCCCCTGCAGCACCGTCGTCCGGCCGCGCACCGTCAGCTCCGCCAGGCGGCGCCCGGCCGCGACCCCGGGGTCCGGCAGATCGAGGCGGACCCGGTCGTCGTCCCGGACTGCCCGCGACGCGGCGTCGACCTGCTCGCGCGCCCGCGCCTCCGCGGCGCCGTGCCCGGAGCGCAGCCGTCCCGCGGTCGCCTCGGCTCGTCCTCTCCGCGCGTTCGCGAGGATCGCGGGCATCGACTCCGCCGATCGCGCCCCCGCCCGCGCGCGGCGGGCGATGGTCGTCTCGGCCTCGATGCGCTGCCGCCGCTCGGCGCGGAGAAGCCGGTCGGCGTCGCGCAGATCGCGCTCGGCGGCCGCCTGCTCGAGGGCGAGCCGCTCGTCGAACGCCGAGAACGTCCCGCCCGAGGTGCGGACCGCCCCGTCGCGCAGCTCCGCGATCTCGTCGACGTGCTCGAGCAGCTCCCGGTCGTGACTGACGAGCACGAGCGTCCCGCGCCACCGGTCGACCAGGTCGAGCAGAAGCCCTCGGGAGCGCCGGTCGAGGTCGTTCGTCGGCTCGTCGAGCACGGCGATCGGCCGGCCGCGCAGCCGGACGCCGGTCACGGCCGTGAGGACGGCCTGCCCTCCGGAGAGGGTCGCGACCGGCCGCAGCAGGTCCGCCTCCTCCAGGTCGAGACCGGCGTCGCCGAGTGCGGCGAGCGCCCGGGCCTCGAGGTCCCAGTCGTCCGCGAGCACCTCGAAGTGCCGCGGATCCGCGTCGCCGCGGAGGATCGCGTGCAGCGCGTCCAGGCGCGGCCTGATCCCGAGGAGATCGGCGACGGTGTCGTCGGGCCCTCGCCGGAGGCGCTGGGGAAGCAGGTCGACGGGACCCGTCGTCGAGACGCTCCCGGCGGTGGGGGAGAGGCCGCCCGTGACGAGTCGGACGAGGGTCGATTTGCCGGCGCCGTTCGCGCCGACGAGACCGGTGCGCCCGCGGCCGAACGCCGTGGTGACGCGGTCGAGGACGACGGAGCCGTCGGGCCAGGCGAACGTGCAGTCGTGGAGGACGACGGCGGGCGGGGTGGTGCGGGAAGTGGAGGGCACGGTGCTCCAGGGGTCGGTGTCGGCGCACGACGACCACCGGGCTCCGAGGGAGCAGCGGCTCGCCCCTGAGGGGCGGGCACGGGGGACGTCAGTGCGAGAGCAGCTGCTGCGTCGTGGACGCAGTACCGGTGCTGGAGCGCAGGAGTCCGTCTTCCGTGCGGGGAGCCCCCGTGACCGCGAGCCGCTGGATCGGCCGGTGTGGCGGCCGCACCGACGTCGCGGCTCGCGACGGGGTACCCGACGACCGTACGTGCCCGTCGATACGCGCGCAACCGTGATCGCCTGCTCGTCCGCGGCCTGCGTCCCTCGGCGCCGTCCCGCGGCTCGCGGCGGACGGCTCTCCCCCCACGGCGGGACGGCCGGACCGCCCGGGTGTGCACGCTGCTGCCCACCGGTCGAGGGGGTCGCCGGCGGGCCCTCCCGTCGCCGGGCCCTCACTACGCTGAGCCCATGGTGACCATTCGCGACGTCGCGGCCGATGCGGGGGTGGCCCGCAGCACGGTGTCCTACGTGCTCTCCGGCAACAAGAAGCTCCCGGAGGCGACCCGCCTGCGCGTGCTCGCGAGCGTGGAGCGGCTCGGCTACCGGCCCGACCCGATGGCGCGGGCCCTGGCACTGCGGCGCACGAACATCCTCGGCTTCTTCGCCTCCGTCGATCCGGAGTCGCGCCAGACCGACGTCGACGTCTTCATGCGCTTCGTGCGGGCGGCGATGTACGCGGCCCGCGCCCGCGGCTTCGACCTGCTGATGATGGGCACGGGCGAGGGGGAGCTGGCGCGCGACGTCCTCGCCGATGCGCTCGTCGTGATGGACATCCGCCGGGACGACCCCCGGCTGCCGGTCCTCGCGAGCATCGGCCTGCCGACCGCGCTGGTCGGCTACCCGGGCGAGGGCAGCCCGTTCAGCGCGATCGACCTCGACTTCGACGGCGCGGCGCGGGTCGCCGTCGACCACCTCGCCGACCTCGGGCACGTCGAGATCGCGGTCCTCGGGATGGGCCCCGACGCCTACGAGAGCGGCTACGCCTTCGCCCTGCGGTTCCGCGAGGGCTTCCTCGACCAGTGCCGCCTGCGCGGCGTGCGGGGAGCCGTCATCCCCAGCACCGACGACGTCGACGACTGGTTCGAGCAGGCGCAGGAGCAGCTCCCCGGCCTGAGCGCCGTGGTCACGCACGGGCCGGGCGTGCTCGAGCCGTTCCTGCAACGCCTCAGCGGCCTGGGCCTGCGCGTCCCGGAGGACTGCTCGATCATGACCATCGCCCCGGAGGCGGTGATGCGGCACGCCGACCAGCCGGTCACCGTGGTGGACCTGCCCGGCGACGAGATGGTCTCGCGGGCGGTCGACCTGGTGCTCGACGAGCTCGCCGGCACCGCGACTCCGGGAGTGACGGAGCTGCTGCCCGCGGTGGTCGTGGACCTCGGCACCACCGCGCCCTTCTCGCCGGGCACCAGCCGGGGCGTCGTCCCCTCGTGGCGGCGGGCGCGCGGCTGACGTCGACCGGGTCGCCGGGGGCGTTCCCCGGGCGATCGGTGAACCGGTTCTCCGAAATCTATTGAACCGGTTCTCCGACTCGGTTAGGCTCGCCACGACTTCCGGACGGACCGCCTCAGCGGGCGCCTCCGGAGGGTCTTCCCGGCGCGAGCGCTCCGCTCGTCCCGACCGTATTCAGAGAGGAATACCGTGAAGAACAGCATCCGACGGGCCGCAGGCGCCGCCTCCCTCGTCCTCATCGCCGGAGTCGCCCTCAGCGCGTGCAGCGCACAGGGAGCGGGCGACGACTCGTCGAAGTCGCTCACTCTCTGGGACAGCTTCACCCAGTACGACGCGTCCTCCCCCTACGGCCAGCTCCTGGCCGGCTGCGAGGCCTCGACCGGGATCACCCTCGAGCGAACCTCCGACCCCGACCTCACCACCAAGCTCCTGCAGTCGGCCGCGTCGAAGACCACGCCGAACCTGGTCGTCCTCGACAACCCCAACGTCGCGAAGTTCGCCGACACCGGCCTGCTCGTCGACAACGCCGCCTCCGGGCTCGACACCAGCGACGTCCTCCCGAACGTGCTCGCCGCCGGCCAGCTGGACGGGAAGACCTACGGCTCGTCGATCGGCTCGAACACCCTCGCGCTCTTCTACAACAAGGCGCTCTTCGAGGCCGCCGGCGTCACTCCGCCGACGACCTGGGACGAGCTGACCACCGCCGCGAAGGCCCTCACCGCGGGCGACGTCACCGGGCTCGGCTTCTCCGCGATCGGCACCGAGGAGGGCACCTTCCAGTTCCTGCCCTTCTTCTGGGGCTCCGGTGCGACCCTCGAGGACATCTCCTCCGACGACGCCGTCTCGGCGCTCGCACTCTGGACCGACCTGGTGAAGAGCGGCTCGGCCTCGCAGGCGAACGTCAACGCCAACCAGCAGGACGTCCGCGACCAGTTCCTCGCGGGCAAGCTCGGGATGATGGTCAACGGCACCTGGCAGCTCTCCGCCCTCGACGAGGCGGGCATCGACTACGGCGTCGTGCCGATCCCGGCGAAGGACGGGGGGGCGGCACCGAGCCCGCTCGGCGGCGAGTTCGTCGAGGTGGTCGCCTCCGACGCCGCGAAGCAGACGCTCGCCACGGAGTTCGCGCAGTGCGTCATCCAGCCCGACAGCCTGAAGGCCTGGGCGGCCGGCCAGTCGTACATCATGCCGTACGCCGACGCGGCCGCCGAGCAGGCGACCGAGGACCCCGCGCTCCAGCCGTGGGTGGAGGCCATCTCGGTCGCGCAGGGACGCACCAGCGACCTCGGCGTCGCCTATCCCGACACCTCGAAGGCGCTCTGGACCGCGATCCAGGAGTCGCTGACCGGCTCGAAGACGCCGCAGGCGGCCCTCGACGACGCCGCGGCGAGCCTGAAGTAGCGGCCGCATGACCGACCCCGCTGTGCTCACGGCGCCGGTCGCGGGCGGGGCGGCCACCAGGCCGCCCGCCCGCCGCCGACCCCGCTCCCACCTCCGCCTCGCCGCCGCAGCCTTCATGGCGCCCGTGGTGATCTTCCTCGCCGTCTTCTTCGTCTACCCGATCATCCGCGGCGTCGTCCTCAGCCTCCAGGACTTCGGACCGTCGTCCTTCGTGACCGGGATCGCCCCCTTCGTCGGCTTCGACAACTACGTCACGGTCGTCACCGACCCGATCTTCGCGAGCATCGCCTGGCACACCGTGGTCTTCACCGTGGTCTCGCTGGTGGGCCAGTTCACGATCGGCATGGCCCTGGCGCTGTTCTTCAGCCGCCGCTTCCCGCTCTCGGCGACGTTCCGCTCCCTCATCCTGCTGCCGTGGCTCCTGCCGCTGATCGTCTCGGCGACGGCCTGGCGCTGGATCTTCGACCAGCAGTTCGGCATCCTGAACGCCGCGATCGGCACGCCGGTCGGCTGGCTGACCGATCCGTCCGTCTCGCTGTGGGCGGTCATCATCGCCAACATCTGGCTGGGCATCCCGTTCAACATGGTGCTGCTGCACGGAGGCCTGCAGGGCATCCCCGAGAGCCTCTACGAGGCCGCGGCACTGGACGGCGCCTCGCGCTGGCGGTCCTTCTGGAGCATCACCTGGCCGCTGCTGCGACCGGTGACCTCCGTCACGCTCCTCCTCGGCCTCGTCTACACGATCAAGGTGTTCGACGTCATCTGGATCCTCACCAAGGGAGGCCCGGCCAACAGCTCGCACACCCTCGCGACGTGGGCCTACGAGCAGTCCTTCACCGACCTGCAGTTCGGAGTCGGAGCGGCGGCCGGACAGATCCTCGTGATCGTCGCCCTCGTCTTCGGCGTGATCTACATCCGCGCCCAGCGCAAGGAGGACCTCGGATGAACCGGCACACCACAGGGCTGCGCCGCGGGATCGACGTGGTCATCGCGATCGTGCTCTGCGGCTTCCTCCTCTTCCCGCTCTACTGGATGGTCAACGTCTCGCTGACCAAGCCGCAGAACCTGATCCAGACCCCGCCGAGCCTGTTCCCCGGCGACCCGACCCTCGACGGGTACGTGCAGGCGTTCTCGACGCAGCTGCCGAACCTCATCACGAGCCTCGTGATCTCGATCGGCTGCGTGATCCTGACGCTGGCGATCGCCCTGCCCGCCGCTTTCGCGATGGCGAAGTTCCGGGTGCGGGGGACCGGCGTCGTGATGTTCGTGTTCCTCCTCGCCCAGATGATCCCCGGGATCGTCCTGGTCACCGCGCTGTTCGCGATCTACAACGCGCTGGGGCTGCTCAACACCTATCCGGGCCTGATCCTCGCCGACGCGACCGCCTCCGTGCCGTTCGCGGTGATCATCCTCCGGGCCTTCATGCTCGGCATCCCCGACGAGCTGATCGAGGCCGCGCGGATCGACGGTGCGAGCAACTGGCGCTCCTTCGTCTCGATCGTCATCCCGCTGAGCCGGAACTCGATCGTGACCGCGGGCCTGTTCTCGTTCCTGTTCGCCTGGGCCGACTTCCTCAACGCGAACTCGCTCACCTCGGGCAACAGCATCGTGCCGTTCACCCTCGGCCTCTACCGCTACATCGGATCGACCACCACCAACTGGAACGGGATCATGGCGACCGCCGTGGTCGCCTCCATCCCGGCCGCCGTGCTGCTGATCGTGGCCCAGCGCTACGTCGCCGCCGGGGTCACCGCCGGCGCGGTCAAGGACTGAGCGCCGTGCCCGACTCGAGGAAGCAGGAGCACATGGACACCGACGCGTTCGCGCTCGAGGGGGACCGCCTCGTCTGGCGCGGCGACGGCGAGACCGTCGTCGTCGAGCCATGGGGGAGGGACAGCGTCCGGGTCCGCGCCCGCCGGTCCGGGGAGGTCCTCGACACCGACTGGGCGCTGATCGCCCCCGAGCGCCACGCGCCGGAGGTCTCGATCGAGGGACCGCGGGCGACGCTGCGCGCCGGCGGCATCACCGTCGTCCTCGAGCAGCAGGAGGGCTACGGGTACCAGACCGGCTACCACGAGCTCTCCTGCTCCCTCTCCTTCTACGACCGTCGGGGGGAGCTGCTCTTCCGGGAGCTCGGGAGCGGGGGAGCGCTCAAGCTGCGCGCCCGCGAGCAGCGTCCGCACCTGGGCGGCGACTTCCGGCTGACCGCGCTGTTCGAGACGTCCCCCGACGAGAAGCTGTACGGGATGGGGCAGTATCAGCAGGACATCCTCGATCTGAAGGGCTGCACGCTCGAGCTCGCGCACCGCAACTCCCAGTCGAGCGTCCCGTTCGTGCTGTCGAGCCGCGGCTACGGGTTCCTCTGGCACAACCCCGCGATCGGCCGCGCGACTTTCGCAGCCAACCGCACGGAGTGGTCCGCCGAGTCCTCCCAGCAGCTCGACTACTGGGTGACCGCGGGGGAGACCCCGGCCGACATCACCCGGGCCTACGCCGACGCGACCGGGCACGTCCCGATGATGCCCGAGCACGGCCTCGGCTTCTGGCAGTGCAAGCTGCGCTACTGGAACCAGGAGCAGCTGCTCGAGGTCGCCCGCGAGCACCGGCGCCGCGGCCTGCCGATGGACGTGATCGTGGCCGACTTCTTCCACTGGCCGCACATGGGCGACTTCCGCTTCGAGGAGGAGTTCTGGCCGGATCCGTCCGCCATGGTCGCCGAGCTGCGCGAGCTCGGGATCGAGCTGATGGTGTCGGTCTGGCCGCAGGTGTCGGTCGAGTCCGAGAACTACATCGCGATGAAGAAGGGGAACCTCCTCGTCAAGGCCGAGCGGGGCCTGGACCTGCACATGCAGTTCGAGGGTCCGAGCGCGTTCTACGACGCGACGAGCCCCGCCGCCCGGAGGTTCGTCTGGGAGGCGTGCCGGCGCAACTACGGCGAGCACGGGATCCGGCTCTTCTGGCTCGACGAGGCCGAGCCCGAGTACGGCGTCTACGACTTCGACAACTACCGCTACGCCGCCGGCCCCGCCGTCCAGGTCGGCAACCTCTACCCGCAGGCGTTCTCCCGCGGCTTCTTCGAGGGGCAGAGCGAGGGCGGGGAGACCGCGATCGTCAACCTCGTCCGCACCGCGTGGGCGGGCAGCCAGCGCTACGGCGCGCTCGTGTGGTCGGGTGACATCCACTCGACCTTCGCGGACCTGCGCCACCAGATCACGGCCGGCATCCACATGGGCGTCGCGGGGATCCCGTGGTTCACGACCGACATCGGGGGCTTCGCCGGGGGAGACCCGTCGGATCCGGAGTTCCGTGAGCTCCTCGTGCGCTGGTTCCAGTTCGGCGCGTTCAGCCCCGTGATGCGCTTGCACGGCGACCGCGCGCCGTCGGCCCCGGTCACGGCCGCCGACGGGAGCCGCCGCGCCGCGACCGGAGCCGCGAACGAGGTGTGGAGCTTCGGCGAGGAGGCCACGCCGATCCTCACCCGCCTGCTGCATCTGCGCGAGACCCTGCGCCCGTACACGCGCGAGGCGATGCGGGAGGCGCACGAGCTGGGCCAGCCCGTGCTGCGCGCGGTGTTCCACGAGTTCCCGGGGGACCCGGAGGCCTGGGATCTGGCCGACCAGTACCTCTTCGGCTCGGACCTGCTGGTGGCTCCGGTCACGCACGCCGGAGCCGTCTCCCGACGGGTCTACCTGCCCGCCGGGGCGCGGTGGACGGAGCTCTCGACGGGCGCCGAGCACGAGGGCGGGCAGTGGATCGTCGCCGACGCGCCCCTGGCCGTCATCCCGGTCTTCGCGCGCGACGGTCGGCAGGCGCACCTCGTCGGGCAGCTCTGAGCGGAGGCTCCCCGCTGTCCGGAGGTTCCGCCGCGAGGAGCGCCCCCGCGTCAGCCCGTCCCCTCGAGCCAGAAGTCGACCGCGTCGGGGGACGGGCGCCCGGCGACCCGGACGACGTCGCCGAACTCGAGCACGCTGTCCGGATCCTCCTGGACGGCCGGCCACCGCTCGCGGCCGGCGGCGTCCGGATCGCCGTGGGAGACGAACGCGAGCCAGCGCGCGGTCATCTCCTGCTCGAGCCGGCGGTCGACGTCCGTGTAGTCGGCGTCGCCGTCCGCCCCGAGGTTCCCGTACGCGTACATCACCTCGGCGCCGTGGTACGCGCCGAACCGCTCGAGTCCGCTCTCCGGGGGAGTGCGCGTGAAGATGTAGGCGTGGACGCCCGCCCGCCCGGTCCGGGCGGCCGTCAGCGCCCAGAGCCGCATCGGGGCGGTCATCGTCCGGTCGCTGTCGGCGCGCAGCCGGGAGTCGACGACCTGGTCCTCGACGGCACCCGGGTACAGCGCGAGGAAGCGGTCCGCGTCGTCTCCGTGCTCCCGGCGCACCTCCTGCTCGTAGGCGTCCGGATCCGGGTCGACGTCTCCCAGCAGATCGAGCGAGGTCTCGTCGGAGTTGCTGCCGAGCAGGAGGGGGACGTCGTTCTGCCGACCGGCCTCGTAGACGGCGAGCGGCGTGTCGGGGAGGACGACGCTGTCGATCGAGGGCCACCAGTGCTGCGAGAGGCCCGCGGCGGCCGCGACGATGCGCTCGGCCGGCAGGGCTCTCATCTCGGCGAGGCTCGCCCCGCCGAGGGCCTCGCTCAGGCGCGCAGCCGCCTGCCGTGCGGTGGCGGCGTCGTCGTAGAGGTCGCCGGCCTCGCGGTCTCCCGCCGACCCCAGGCATCCTCCGCTCTCCCCGATGATCCCGTGGAGGAGGCCGGCGGCGAGCGGCGAGGCCCCGAGGATGCAGGCGCTGCCGGAGCCGGCGGACTGGCCGGCGACCGTCACCCGCCCCGGGTCCCCGCCGAAAGCGGCGATGTTGTCCTGCACCCACTGCAGAGCGGCGACCTGGTCGAGCAGTCCCTGGTTCCCCGGGGTGCCGCCGCCGAGCACATCACCGGCGAGGAATCCGAGGACGCCCAGACGGTAGGCGACGGTGACGACCACCGCGCCCCGGGAGGCGAGCGCCGCGCCGTCGTAGGCGGGGAGGGCGCCGGACCCCGAGACGAACGCGCCGCCGTGGACGTAGACGAGGACCGGGCGGGAGTCGCCCGCTCCGCCGGCCGGCGTCCAGATGTTCAGGCGGAGGCTGTCCTCGTCCGTCGCGTACCCGCCGAGGAGCGTCTCCTCCAGCGGCAGGTCGAGCACGCGGGTCGCCGCTCGGGAGAGGAACGTCGACTCCGGCTGGACGGCGGAGGGGCCGAAGTCGTCGGCCACGAGGGTCGCCGACCGCTGCGGGGCCGGGCGGGGCGCCTCCCAGCGCAGCGGGCCGACCGGGGGAGCGGCGTAGGGGATCCCCGCGAAGGCGTCGACCCCGGCGGCGGCGTCGTGCACGCCGACGACGTCGCCCTGCCGGGTCGTGACCGGGGCGGTGTGCGGACCGGCGAGCGTCCGCGTCGCCGGGAGAGGACCCGCGGCGAGGGCGACGGCTCCGACGAGCCCTGCGGACGCGACCCAGGCCGCCGTACGCAGCATCCGGTGCCGGTGCCGCCAGCTCCTCGAGACGGCCACGATCAGGACCGCGGCCGCCGCGACGACGAGCCACCCCCACCACTCCGCCCGGTTCAGCCAGGCGAGGACCGCCCCGATGAGCACGACGGTCGCGGCCGGCAGCCACCGGGACCGTCGCCGTCGAGGTCCGGGCATCTCAGGTTTCGATACGGTATGCATTGGAAACGAAACGTACTGAAAAGGCCCACTCGGCGCAAGGATCCGCCTAGGCTGGGGGCGTGGTCCCAGGCGAGCAGGCTCCGGTTCGGCGGAGGAGCGAGACGCGACGACGTCTCCTCACCGCGGCCGCCGAGCTCTTCGAGAGCACGGGCACCATCGGCCAGCGCGTCGAGGACATCTGCGCGCAGGCGGGCTTCACCCGCGGCGCGTTCTACTCGAACTTCGCCGGGGTCGACCAGCTCTTCCTCGCACTCCACGAGGAGCAGGCCGCGAGAGTGTGGGGGAGCCTGCAGGAGGCCCTCGACGTCCAGCTGCAGGAGGAGCACCGCGCGGCGACCCTCGACGGCGCCGTCCGCTCCCTCCTCGACGGGCTCCCGTCCAGCCGCGAGTGGTTCTCCCTGCGGTCGGTGCTCCTGGCACGCGCTGCCGCGGACCCGGAGTTCGCCGAGCGGATGATGATCGACGACGACCGCGTCTCGCGCGAGCTGGGCGAGCGCTTCGCCGCCCTCGCCGCCGTGCACGGCCGCGTCCCCGCCGTCGAGTCCGCCGTCCTGGCGAAGGCGGTCGTCGCGGCGCACGTCGGGTCGGTGAGCCAGTGGCCCGTGGACACCAGTGCCGAACTCACGCAGCGCATGGTCGTCGCCGCGGTGATCCGAGGCCTCACCGTCGAAGCGCCCGGTCTGCCATCGGAGCGCGGCGGCGATCGATGACGTCCTGTCGCAGGAGCGTTGAGGGGAGCCGATCGCCATCCCTGCAGAACGGGACTTCGGTCGAACTGACATAATATCGGTTATTGGACTACTCGATATGATGTCCGGAGAAGTCAGTGACGACCTATCCGGCCTGTGCATTCGTGCTGAGGACCCGTGCAAGGCTCGTCCCGCCTCGAGCGCTGAGAGCGCGAGTCGGCCTCCACCAGGCGGCGCTCCGCTTACTCGTTGCAGAGGGCCGGCTAGCGGCTGAGATCTCCGCGATCAGCGCGCTGCTTTTGTCTCCGGCCGCGGCGCGGTACTCATTGGAAAAGGAAGGTCCATGACACACGTGGTGTCGTGGGCCCCTCTCCATTCTCAGCTGGAGAACTTGTCTCAAATGATGCTCCCCGTGGAGGGCGAGTCTCACCAGAGCGACCGTGACCGCTCCAGGAACACCGCGTGGACAGGACGGCGCTGGGAGCAGCCCGTTCGGGAGACACAGTGGCGACCGATCCGTCCTCCTGCTCGTTTACGCTGAGACGACCATGAGCCACCCGATGTTCGGCACCTAGCCGCTCGCCGACCTGAATGACGTCTCAGGGTTCCCATCGCGTGGATAGTCATCCCTGTCGCGAACTCAAGTCAGGGATCTGCACGAAGCGACGAATGAACCATGCCTAGCTTGCCCCGCACCTCACCACTTCAGCGGATGACCGTTCCAGGCCGCTCCACCTCCGCGAACCGGGTCTGGGCCCACGTCCCCCACGGAAGTGAGCCCTTCAACGATCGATCGCCGCAACAGGCAGGAGCAATCCGCCGACGGATCGCGGCTCATCCCCTCGCCGCGGACCTCACGTTGGTCATCCTGGTAGGGGCGCTTGGTCTTGCCAGCGGGTTCTCGCAGGTCGACGCGTGGACCTTCGTCTTATCGGAGCCGTGGCCGTGGTACGTGCTCTGGGCCGTCGCGTACGGTGGCCTCGCCTTCCGCCGGAGAGCCCCGGCCCTCGTGAGCGCCCTCGCCTTCGCAGCGCTCCTTGGCCAGTCCGCCCTCGACGGTGTGGACCAGCCGTGGGCGCTTCTCATCGCGCTCTACTCGGTTGCAGCGCACCGCGGACCCCGGTGGGCCTGGGGCTGCTCCGCAGCGGTGGTTGCGATCCTGGGCATCGTGTCGATCGCCACGACCATCCCGGCGGAGGCGCCCGCTATCGCGGCGTTCGGAATCGGTATGGCTGTCCTCCTCGGCCTCAATGTTCGCGGGCGGCGCGCCTACGTCGCGGCACTGCTCGACCGTGCGGAACAGCTCGAGCGGGGGCGAGTGCAGGAAGTCCGTCTTGCCGCAGCCGCGGAGCGCACCCGGATCGCGCGAGAGCTCCACGACATCGTCGCTCACGGGATGTCGGTGATGATCAGCCTCTCCGACGGTGCCGAAGCGGTGGTCGAGCAGGATCCGGAGAACAGCCGAAGAGCCGTGCAGCAGATCGGTGTAGTCGGCCGGGAGGCGCTCTCAGACATGCGGAGGCTGCTGAGCGTTTTGCACGACGGGCAGGAAGCCGCCTCACTAGCGCCCCAGCCAGGACTCGAAGGGCTCGACGATCTGGTCGAGACGTATCGTTCGGCCGGATTGCCCGTCGCCGTCACCCGGGTCGGCGAGCTGCCGTCGTCTCGCGCCGTCCAGGTAGTGCTCTATCGAACCGTGCAGGAGGGGCTGACGAACGCTCTCCGCTATGCGATCGAGCCGGAGCGGGTGACGGTGACGCTTCAGGGAGGTGACTCCGCGAGCGGGGGAGTCATCGTCGAAGTGCTCGACGACGGCAAGGGAACGGCGCCGGCGATGTCGGTTGGGACGGAGCGGGGCCTGGTGGGACTGCGCGAGCGGGCAGCCCTCTTCGGAGGAACAGTGGAGGCTGGTCCGCGGAGCGAGCTCGACGGTAGTGGGTGGCGACTGCGGTTGAACCTGCCGCGAGCTGGTACCGGCCGAGGCGGCGGATCCGCTTCGACGGCAGATACGGCTGGGGAGGTGGAGTGAGCGTGATCACCGTGATGCTCGTCGATGACCAGGAGCTGATGCGGGCTGGGATGGCGATGGTTATTGGTGCCCAGACTGATCTCCGCATCGTCGGGGAAGCCTCGAACGGTCGCGAGGCCGTGGAGCGCGACGCCCAACTGCGCGCAGACGTGGTGCTGATGGACGTGCGCATGCCGGAGCTCGACGGGATCGAGGCTACCCGGCGCATCGTCGCGACCCGCCCGGAGGCTCGCGTGCTTCTGCTCACGACGTTCGATGTCGATGAGTACGCCTTCGGTGGCCTGAACGCGGGGGCGAGTGGTTTCCTACTGAAGGACGCTCCACCGCTGGAGCTGATCGCCGCTATCCGTGCGATCGCGGAGGGGAACGCGATCGTCTCACCGCGGGTCACGCGGGCGATCCTCGATCTGCACCGGGGGAGCTTCCCGGGCCCGGTCACTCCTCGTGAATCGTCGCTGCATCTGCTGTCCGATCGAGAGCGCGAGGTGCTCGTCGCCATCGGTCGCGGGCGGACCAATTCGGAGATCGCGCAGGACCTGTTCCTCTCGGAGTCGACGGTGAAGACACACGTCGGCCGCGTGCTCGCGAAGCTGTCACTGCGCGACCGAGTGCACGCAGTCATCTACGCCTACGAGCAGGGGCTCGTCGAACGCTGATTCCACCTTCGATGAGAGGGACCCAGCACTGCCACCGCTACCGCCGCTGCCCTAGTTCGCACCGCGCGACGCGGATCCGCCGATCTGCAGCTCGGGGGTGAGTCGGTTTCGCCGCAGGGCACCGGTTCCCCCCTCAATGCGAGCGATGAGTAATCCGACCGCCTCGGCCGCAATGGAGGAGAGCGGCTGCACGACGGTAGTCAGAGTCGGCCAGTACACCCTCGACAGCTCCCCGCCGTCGAAGCCCGTGACGAGGACGTCGTCGGGGACGTTGAAGCCCTTCTCCCGCAGCCGCGCGATGAGGCCGACCGCGATCTGATCGGAGCCGGCGACGATCGCGTCGGGCAGCGGGCCGGCGGCGCAGAGGTGCTCCGCCGCGCTCAGCCCGCTCTCGACACTGAATTCGCTGCGGAACGTCGCCCCGACCTGGATGTCGTGGCGTCGTGCGAGTCGATGGAAGCTCTGCCACCGCTCGACGCCGCTGGTCGTCGCGTCATCGGTCCCCGCATATCCGACCGAGGTCACGCCCTGCTCGACCAGGTGCTCGAACACGAGCTCGAGCCCGACCTCGTTGTCGACACCGACGAAGTCGGCCACGGGCCTGTCGGTCGCCCTGTCCACGAGGACGACGGGAATCTCGTCCGGCAGGTTGACGATCGACGGCATCGACGCGGTGCGATCAGCGACGACCACGAGGACCCCGTCGACCCGGCGATCACCCATCACGCGCAGGCGGCGGACCTCTTCATCGACGAAACCATGGGAGTCGGCGAGGAGCAGCTCGAAGCCCACGCGGCCGAGCTCCTCCTCGACGGCGTCGATCAGCTGCGAGTAGAAGGGGATGCTGATCACTGGAACGATCATGCCGACGAGGCGGCTCGAGCCGTCGCGGAGCGCGCGCGCGATCGGGTCCACGCGGTAGCCGAGCTCCGCAGCGACAACCCGCACGCGGTCGACCATCTCACGGGACACGCGAGGCTTGCCCGCGAGCGCCCGCGAAGCCGTGGCGATGGAGACGCCGGCGCCAGCCGCGACCTCGGCCAGTGTGACATTGGACTTCACTGAACGAACCTCTCTCGGCCTCTCTACGAGGAATCCGGGTGGTAATCTTCCCGGCAAGTAAACGATTGCATGAAATTTACCAGCGCAGGGAGGTCGTGAATGCCGATTCCGGTCATCCTCGACTGCGACCCGGGCTGCGACGACGTGTTCGCGATCTGGCTGGCCGCCGCCCACCCCGAGATCGACCTCCTCGCCATCACGACCGTCGCCGGAAACGGCACGATCGAACACACCACCCGCAACGCCCGCAGCGCCTGCGCGGTGGCCGGCGTGCGGGGGGTCCCGATCGCAGCAGGCGCTGCAGGCCCCCTCGCTCAAAAGCTGAAGACCGCTGACTGGATTCACGGAGGAAACGCCCTCGGCGGCATCGACCTGCCCGAACCCGACGTCCCACTCGACGATCGAGACGCGCTCGAACTCCTGGGTCAGGTCCTCTCCGCAGCGGACCAGCCCGTCACCATCGCCGCGACCGGTCCGCTCACCAACATCGCAACCCTCTTCCAGGCGTATCCGGAGCTGCTCGACAGGATCGAGCGCGTGGTGTGGATGGGCGGAACTACCGGGCGGGGCAACGTCTCCCCGTACACCGAGTTCAACGCCTCCACCGATCCGGAGGCGGCTCGGATCGTACTGACCTCCGGCGTCCCTTTCACCATGGTGGGCCTCAACATCACGCATCAGGCGCTGATCACCCGGGAGGTCCGCGCAACGATCCGTTCGATCGGCACGGAGACCGCCCAGATCGGTGCAACTCTGCTGGAGCGCTTCTCCTCGGCCTATGACGCGTTCGGCGACATGCCGGATGGGCCGCTCCACGATCCTGTGGCCATCGCTCTGATCGCGGACCCCACCGTGGCGACGACCGCCCGTACGCGGATCGACATCGAGCTGATCGGCGAGAGCACGCGCGGAGCCACCGTCGTCGACCTCCTCGAGCTCACCCATCGCCCGAAGAACGCGACCGTCGCTCTCGACCTGGACGTCGACCTCTTCTGGAATCTCATCGAGAGCGCGATCCGCTCCCTGAACTGACCCAGCGCGATCCGTATCGGCGGAATCGCAGCAATCGTTTACGCGCCGTTGCAGGTGCTTCTCCCTGTCCTTGACAGGTCTTCCGCGACCCGCTTCCATGACGGAAAACGTGCGCAATCTGTTTCCCGTTCTGTGAAACGTCTTGCACGATCACCCCGTCCGCAGCGCGGCAGATGAAGGAGTCACCATGGAGAAGATCATTCTGGATTGCGATCCGGGACACGATGACGCGATCGCGATCCTGCTGGCGGCGGCGAGCCCCGCGATCGACCTCCTCGGCATCACGACCGTTTCCGGCAATCACACCGTCGACAACGTGACCCGCAACGCACTCTCGGTCTGCACCGTCTTCGGCATCGAGGTCCCCGTTGCTCGAGGATCTGAGCGGCCGATCCTGATCGAGCAGGTGATCGCGGAGGAGATCCACGGGCCGACCGGCCTCGACGGGCCTTACCTGCCGCCGGCGTCCTTCGACCTCGACCCCCGTCACGCGGTCGATTTCATCATCGACACGGTCATGGCCCACGAGCCGAAGACCGTCACCCTCGTCCCGGTCGGGCCATATACGAACATCGCCCTGGCGGCCCGGAAGGAGCCGCGCATCATCGACCGGGTCAAGCGCGTGATCGCGATGGGCGGCAGCTACACCCGAGGCAACATCACGCCGGCTGCGGAGTTCAACATCTACGCCGATCCGGAGGCCGCGCACATCGTCTTCGATGCTGGATGGCCTGTGACGATGATCGGCCTCGATCTCACGCAGAGCCAGGCTCTCGCCACTCCCGAGCTCCAGGACCGTGTGCGCGCGATCGGCGGGGGGGTCAGCAAGTTCGTCTTGGACACCTGGGATTTCGTTCACACGACGCACTCGGGCCTGCTCGACATCCCGTACCCGGCGATCCACGACGCCTGCTGCGTCGCTGCCGTCATCGACCCGTCCATCATCACCGTGCAGAAGGCGGACGTGCGAGTGGAGCTCACGGGCCGGTGGTCCAAGGGCCAGACCATCGCGAACTTCGAGAGTGCCTCCGGGATGCGTCACTTCGGCGGCACGGCGAGCGAGCAGACCGACTACCGCACGGACGTCGCGATCGACCTCGACTGGGCGAAGTTCGCCGACCTCATCGTCGCCTCGGTCACGCAGCTCACCCGCTCCTCCGTCTCGTCCTGATGACCTCCATTCACCCCACCTCGAAGGGAACACCCATGAACACGAAGCGGTACAGCCTCATCGCCGCGGCTGCCGTCCTCGCCCTGACCATGACCGCCTGCAGCGGTCAGGACAGCCAGGGAAGCGAGAGTGGCGACGCGACCAAGTCCGTCGCGAACATCGTCCCCGGCCCGCTCGGGGATCAGAGCTTCTACGACGATGCGGAGAGCGGCATCGCGCAGCTCAAGGCTGATGGGTACACGACGACGACCCTCCAGGGCGACGCGAACAACCCGGCCCAGTGGAAGGCCAACCTGCAGTCGGTCTCCACCGGGCAGAACAGCGTGGTGGTCATCGGCAGCTCCACCGCCTCCGACACCATCGAGAGCGTCGCACCGAGCTTCCCCGACCAGCACTACATCTTCTACGACGGCGACATCGATGCGCCGAACGTCGCCTCGCTGACCTACAAGCAGAACGAAGGCTCCTTCCTCGCCGGTGTCCTCGCCGCTCTCGCCACCACCAACACCGCCGACTTCCCCCTTGCTGAGGGCAGCAAGAAGGTCGGCCTCGTCGGAGGCATGGACATCCCGGTCATCAACGACTTCGCCGTCGGATTCAAAGCCGGTGTCGAGGCCGTCGACCCCAGCATCGAGGTGCTCGTCAGCTTCGTCGGATCCTTCAGCGACTCCGCAAAGGGCTACGACCAGGCGACCGCGATCTTCGACCAGGGCGCGGACGTCGTCTATCAGGTCGCAGGCGGCGCCGGTGTCGGGGTCCTGCAGGCCGCGGCCGACGCCGACAAGTACGCGATCGGTGTGGACAGCAACCAGAACGCTTTGCAGGAAGGGCACATCCTCGCCTCGATGCTCAAGTACGTCGGTGAGTCCATCGTCCAGGCCATCGAGGCGGACGCGGACGGTTCGCTCGTCTACGGTGACGTCACCTCCTACGGCCTCGCCAACGACGGCATCGGCCTGACCTTCGACGACAACGGCGGCATCGTCCCCGACTCGGTTATCACCGACATCGAGACCTACAAGCAGAAGGTCATCGACGGGACGATCACCGTCCCGAGCGGCTTCTAGCCGCTCCGGCGGCGGGGCGCGCCCGCCCCGCCGCCGTCTCCTACGACGAAGAAGGAGAGAGTCATGGATCACCCGATCCTCGAACTCCGCAACATCACCAAGAGCTTCGGCGAGAAGGTCGCGAACCGGGACATCTCGCTCACCATCCAGCCCGGCACCGTCCACGCGATCGTGGGAGAGAACGGCGCGGGCAAGTCCACGTTGATGAACATGATCTCCGGGAACCTGCAGCCGGACTCCGGCCACATCGTCGTCGACGGCCGAGTCGTGCAGGTGTCGGATCCGAGGAAGGCCGACGCGCTCGGCATCGGCATGGTCCATCAGCACTTCAAGCTCGTCCCGTCGCTGAGCGTCGCCGCCAACATCTTCCTGGGGAACGAGACCAGCTCAAGCCTCGGAGTGCTCGACCGGCGCCGGATGGAGGACCGCGTCATCGCGCTCACCGAGGAGCTGGGCCTGCGTCTGGACCCGCGCGACCGCGTGCAGGACCTGTCAGTGGGGGAGCGGCAGCGCGTCGAGATCGTCAAAGCGCTCTCGCACGACACGAGACTCCTCATCCTCGACGAGCCGACCGCCGTTCTCACACCCTCCGAGACCGACGAACTGTTCATCGTCGTACGCCGCCTCGCGGCACAGGGCTGCGCGGTCGTCTTCATCTCCCACAAGCTCGGCGAAGTGCTCGCGATCGCCGACGAGATCTCCGTGATCCGCGACGGCGAGGTCATCGGCAGCCGACCAGCAGCCGGCCTCGACCAGAGCGACATCGCCACGATGATGGTCGGCCGCGAAGTCCTCCTGAGGATCAAGCACACCCCTGCCAGCCCGAAAGAGAGCGTCCTCACAGTCGAGAACCTCTCCGCGATCGACCAACGAGGCACGATCGCCGTCAAGAACCTCTCACTGATGGTCCGCAGCGGCGAGATCGTCGGCATCGCCGGCGTCGAAGGCAACGGGCAGTCCGAGCTCGCCGCCGCTGTCGCGGGCATGCAGCCACCCCTGCGTGGCCGCATCGAGCTCAACGGCCGCGACGTGACCACCGCCGCCGTCGCGCAACGGCGGGTCTCCGGACTCGCCTACATCCCCGAGGACCGGCACGAAGAAGGAGCCGCGCCGACACTGAGCATCGCCGAGAACGTCGCCGCCGGGCACCTGCGGCCTCCGCTCGCCCGGCACGGCTGGCTATCGCTGCGCTCCATGCGCAGCTACGCGCAGGACCTCATCAGCAGATTCGACGTCCGCGGTGCACATCCGGAGACCCCCATCGGCTCCCTCTCCGGCGGCAACATGCAGAAGGTCATCATCGCTCGAGAATTCGAGGCGCAACCGGACCTGCTGATGGTGTCGCAACCGACTCGTGGAGTCGACGTCGGCGCGATGGAGTTCGTGCACAACTCCATCGTCGAGATGCGCGACAAAGGCGCTGGTGTCCTGCTCTTCTCCGCGGACCTCAACGAAGTCATGAGCCTCTCCGATCGCCTCCTCGTCATGTACCGAGGAGAGATCATCGCCGAATTCGACCAGTCCACCATGTCGGAAGTCGCCGTCGGTCTGGCCATGGCGGGGATCGCGCCGGACACGGAAGCCTTGAGAGAAGCGGAAGCCGAACGGCGCCGCATCGCCGCGCAGCTCGAGTCCAGCGGCACCCGGCCGGTCGGCGAGAACGCCGACATCGCCCGCGTCGACGAGCTGAACACGACCTCCGTCGTCGTCCCGAAGAGGATCGCCGTCAACGCGCCGCCGAGAACCATCGGCGCCCTGCTGTCCGACTTCACAACGAAGACGTTCAGTAGCGCTCTGCAGCCGGTGCTCGCGGTGCTCGCCGCACTCGTGATCGGCGCGATCATCATCATCGCGATCGGGCAGAATCCGGTCGCCGCCTACGTGGAGCTCTTCACCTCCGCCTGGCGCACACCCTTCGGAATCGGCAGCATCCTCGCCATGTTCGTCCCGCTGACCATCATGGCCGCGGGCACGATCGTCTCCTTCCGAGCCGGGCACTTCAACATCGGAGGCGAAGGGCAGCTCTACTTCGGAGCGTTCTTCGGCGCCTACGTCGGATTCACTCTCCAGGGCCTGCCGCCCGCGGTCCACATCCCCCTGGTGATCGCCGCCGGCGCAGCGGCCGGAGCGCTCTGGGGACTTCTGCCCGGATACCTGACCGGGTTCCTGAAGGTGGACATCATCGTCATCACGCTGCTCCTGTCCCAGGTAGCACTGCTCATCACGAGCTACTTCGTCACCGGCCCCTTCGCCGACCCGTCGGCCACCCTCGCCGGCACACCCCGAGTTGAGCCCTCCGCTCTCCTCCCCGTCTTCAGCCCAGCGTTCGGATTCGGGCCCGACCTGCTGATCGCGATCGTCATCGCCGTTCTGATCGCTCTGATACTCAACCGCAGCACCTGGGGCCTTCGCGCGAAGGAACTCGGTGAACGCAACCGCTTCGCCGACTACATCGGCACCTCGTCACGACGGATGACCCTTCAGGTCATGGCGCTCAGCGGAGCCGCTGCCGGCATCGCCGGCGCCCTGTTCGTCATCGGGCCCAATGGAGGACGATTCCTCCAGTCCTTCTCTCCGGGCTTCGGGTTCCTGGCGATCACAGTCGCTCTGCTCGCTCGCCTGAACCCCTGGGCATCGCTGTTCGTCGCCCTCTTCTACGCGACGATGATGGCCGGCGGTACCGGGATCCAGGCCATCGGTGTCCCCTTCCCCATGATCAGCATCCTGCAGGGCCTCATCGTCGTCGCGATCACCGCGACCTTCGTCTTCAACGTGCGCGCGAAACGGAAGAAGCCTGATGCCGACCCGACCGTTCGAGTGCCATCGACCATGACAGAGGTGTCGAAGTGAACGAGATCCTCGCTCAGATCCTGACGATCGGCACGCTGACCGTCATCCTCGCCAAGACCACCCCGATCCTGCTCGCCGCGATCGGCGGCGGACTCAGCCAGGTGGGGAACATCCTCAACATCGGCCTCGAGGGGCTCTTGCTGGTCGGCGCCTTCACCGGCATCGCCGTCGGAGCCGTCACCGACCCTTTCACCGGCGTCGTCGCAGCGCTCGCGGCCGGAGTGCTCCTCTCCCTGATCTATGCGATCGCGTCGCTCGTGTTCAAAGCGGACTACATCGTCGTGGGCATCGGAACCAACCTGCTCGCCGTCGGCATCACCGTGCTCCTGCTCACCGTGCTCTACGGCAACGCCGGGGTGACACCCGGAGACGTGAAATCGGTGCTGCCGAAGATCGATCTCGGCCCGGTCGGAGACATCCCCGTCATCGGACCCCTCTTCAATTCACACACGATCCTGGTCTGGATCGCTCTCGTGCTCGTCCCGGTGTACTGGTTCGTTCTGTACCGCACCCGCTTCGGCGTGCACCTGCGCGCAGTGGGAGAGGACGAAGCAGCAGCACGGGCCGCGGGCATCCGCGTCTTCCAGGTCAAGTTCATCTCCATTCTCGTAACGGGAGCACTGTGCGGGCTCGCCGGAGCGCAGCTGTCCATGGCCTCCGTCGGGTCCTTCACCTCAGGGATGACCTCGGGCCGCGGCTTCATCGTGGTCGCCGCCGTCATCTTCGCGGCCGGCCGCCCCCTCCCCACACTGCTGGTCTGCCTCGTCTTTGGCGCTGCCGACGGACTCGCTGATCGTCTGGCGCTGGGCGGCGTCAATTCCTCGCTCGCTCTCCTCACGCCCTACATCATCACGATCATCGCCCTCATCGCCGCAGCGCTGCGCGTCCGCAGCGCGGTGAAAGCCCGCGCCAAACGCGGACTCGTGCAACTGACGTGACGACCCCTCCAACCCGGAAAGAGAGAAGAGCCGTGAAGCACGTCGCCGTCATCGGAAGCGCCAACGTCGATCTGGTCGTCGAGGTGCCGCGCCGTCCCGGCGCGGGGGAGACACTCCTCGGCTCGGATCTTCAACGGTTCGCCGGCGGTAAGGGAGCCAACCAGGCAGCAGCAGCTGCTCGAGCGGGCGCGCGGACGACCTTCCACGCGTGCGTCGGCTCCGATTCGGACGGAGAGATCCTGCGATCCCGTCTCGCAGAGGCCGGCGTCGATGTCGAGGGTATACGCGACGTCGACCGGCCCACAGGGACCGCTCTCGTGCTCGTCACGCCGGACGGTGAGAACTCGATCGTCGTCTCACCGGGCGCCAACGACGCCCTGGACCTCGCCTTCATCGACGCGAGCGTCAACGACTGGTCCCCGGCGGATCTCCTCGTCCTCAACCTGGAGTCACCGATCTGGTCCGTGGAACATGCAGCCCGTCTCGCCGAGGACCGGGGTGTACGGGTGCTGCTGAACGCGGCACCGGCAGCGTCCGTGCACAGGAGGACACTCGTCCTCTGCGACCCTCTCGTCGTCAACGAGCACGAAGCCCGCATCCTCCTCGAGGACGAGGTCTCCTCCTTCTCCGATCTCGCCCTGCGCTTCCTCGAGATCGGCGTGCGCTCAGTGGTGATCACGCTCGGCGCGGCCGGCGCCGTGTTCGGTGAGAATCACCACGTCCAAGAGGTTTCCGCTCATGCGGTGGACGTCATCGATACGACGGGCGCCGGCGACGCCTTCGTAGGATCGTTGGCCTGCGAGCTCGCTGGCGGCTCTTCTCTGCAGGAGGCAGTTCGATTCGCTAGCGCCGTCGCGGCGGTGTCCGTGCAGCATCTGGGAGCCCAGAGCTCGTACCCCGACCGTGAGAGCGTCGAGCGCTGGCTCGCCCGAGGCTGAGCACCGGGCCCCCCGTGCGTGGTACCCAGGTGCCATCGACCGGCGACCTCGGGACGATGTGCCGTCTCTTCACTGGATGGTGGGATCTAGACATGAGAAATACCGCCTCTTCTTCACCGGTCACCTCGAAGCTCGTCCGTCTGAGCGCCATCGGAGCCGCAGGACTCCTTCTGGCCTCATCGCTCACGGGCTGCTCACTCCTCGCACCCGAAGCGTGGGCCATCACCTACCACGTCGACGTCGAAGGAAGTGGGTCCGAGCAGCTCACCCAGGTGGGCTACGGCGACACCGATGCCTTCGATTCAGAGCCCAAGCGCACGGACGTGGGCGACGCCGCGACAACACCGACGGCGGACAGCGAGGGGACCCGGGAGTGGGAAGCGGAGGCCGTCATCAAGGCCACCCAGTCCGCCTGGGTGGAAGTGAAGCCCGGCCCCGAGGCGACCGCGCGGTGCCAGATCCTCATCGACGGTGAACGCGCGATCACGTTCGTTCAGGGTGAGCCGGGCGAGATGGTCCGGTGCGAGGTCGAGACACCGGATTTCGCGGACTGACACGACCCGTCGCCGCGAAAGCGTGACGGTCACACAACACTTCGAGCCGCCTCCACGTGCAAGCCCGGCCGTCTCCCCTCCGCACGACTGCTCCTGAAGGACGACCATGAACATCTCTCCCGCGCTGACAGCGAGTCTGTTCGCTCTTCCCGTGGGGATCGCCCTGTTCGCACCGTTCGTCGCCATTCGGTACCGACGGGAGGGGCGACTCTCCGCCATGCGACTGCTGCAGTGGGGCGCTCTGCTGCTCTACGGCATGGCCCTGTGGACGTACACCCTGCTCCCTCTTCCCATCCCGGGCACCTACGAGTGCCTGCCGGCTCAGCTGAATCCCTTGCAGTTCCTCTCCGACATCACGAAGTACCCGCACGGGTCACCGGGCGAGCTGCTGCGCAATCCCGCCGCAGCGCAGATTGCCTTGAACGTCGCACTGTTCCTTCCGCTGGGATCATTCCTTCGGCTGATCTGGCGGCGAGGCGTCGCCGCGAGTGTGGTGGCAGGATTCCTCGTCTCGCTGGCGATCGAGCTGACACAGCTCACCGGGCTCTGGGGCGTCACCGCCTGCGCGTACCGCCTGTTCGATGTCGACGATCTCCTCGCGAACACGATCGGCGCCGCACTGGGGGGTCTCTTCTCCATCCTTCTGCGTACGCGCAGGAACACGACGAGTGCAGTGCCGTTCGCTCCGGCGCGGATCACGCTCCCGCGTCGCATCGTCGGGATCCTCTGCGACCTGACCGTTCTCTTGTGCGCTGGGGCGGCAGCCCGAGTTCTCCTCGTCGCCTGGTGGCTGTATGTCGATGCCCCCGATGATGACGCCTCGACGCTCGACGCGTACAGCGACCTGGTGGCTGCCCTTGTGCCGGTCGCGCTGTTCGCGGCCCTCGTGCTGATCACGGGACGTACCGTCGGCGATCACGCGACCCTGATCCGATGGGACGGCGGTCCCCGATCGGTTCTCCTGGCTCGAGCTCTGCGGCTTCTGGGCAGCGCCGGCCCCTGGATGCTCGCCGCCTACTACCTGTACCCAATCGTCGCACTTCTCCTCGCGCTGACGGCAGTCGTCGCGCTGGTCGCCCGACGCGATCGCGCCGGGATACCGGGGCTCCTCGCACGCCTGCATCCCGTCGACGCTCGCCCTGCCGCAGTCCCCCCGCACCTCGGTGAGCGGCGCGTCGACTCACACACCTCCTGACTGCTCCGACCGCTACTGCAAAACCTGGGCACACGCCCGCGCTCAAAGGACCGCCCACCCTGGCCGTCAACGCCTCGGGATCACCGGGGTCCACCACAAGCCGACAACGATCCGAAAGGAAAGACATCATTTCCGCTTCCCAGGTGCACACGCGCCGACCCTCTCACCCCTCTGACCGGCGACGGTCCGGATCGTCTCGCATCTCGCGAACGATTGCCGCGCTGGCCGTGGCGGTGTGGGCTTTCGCCGTCTGCCTCTCGATTCTGGGACTGCTGCTGCCCGCATACCCGGGAGCATTGCTGCTGGCTGCAGGCCTTCTCACCGGATTGATCTACCCGTTCCTCCTCGTGCTCGTCGCCGCCGGAATCGTGATCGTGATCATGGCGTGGAGGCGGAAGAGGAGAGTCGTCGCCGGGAGCGCATGGCTTCTCTCCGTGCTGCTCGCAGCCGGGATCGCCTGGCCGATGGCGGGAGCCGTAGCGGCAGCACAGGAGGCGGACGTCACGCTGTCGGTCTCCTCCCTTCTCCAGGGCGCGCCGGCTGCGGGGTCACCGGCGCCAGGCGACACGCAGACCTACCGGAGCGTCGAGGGCGAAGACCTCGACCTCGATGTGTGGAAACCCATCAGTGACGATGCGGCCGCCAAAGCGAACCACGCCTCCCTCGTTTACGTCTTCGGAGGTGGATGGGTCGCGGGGGACCGAACGATGTGGGCGCCGTTCTTCCAGTACCTCACAGCGCAGGGGATCACCGTCTTCTCCATCGACTATCGCCTCTCCACCGAAGACGAGGCCTCCTGGTCGACGTCGATCAGCGACGTGCGCTGCGCGGTCGGCTGGATCCATGACCATGCCGACACCTACGGAATCGACTCCGAGCGCGTCGCGATCAGCGGAGGATCGGCCGGAGCGAATCTGGCTCTGCTGGCCGGCTACACAAGTGACGATCCCGCTCCTGCGGGCTGCGGGGCCAACACCTCAGTCCGGGCGATCGTGGACTTCTACGGGCCGACCGACTTGTCCGCGCTCGAATCCGAGTCCGGGTCGACCGTCGCTGTCGACATGATGCACACCTACCTCGGCGCGACCGCGGAGGAGGAACCCGAGCGCTACGCGGACCTCTCGCCCATCACCCACGTGTCGGCATCGTCTCCGCCGACTCTTCTCCTCCACGGCACGCACGACGGCATGGTTCCCTCCAGCCAGAGCGAAAAGCTCGCCGCGGCACTGAATGCCGCACGCGTGGATCACCGTCTCGTCCTGATCAGTGGGGCCCAGCACGGCTTCGACATGATCTGGGGCACCCTCGCCGGCCAAGCGGCTCGCGCCGAGGTCATGCACTTCCTAGAAAAGCACGTCACCAGCTGATGGCGTGGTCCTCAGCCAGCGACAGCCCCGGTCAGCGCGCGATCACTCTGAAGGGAACGTCGTGATGGGTCCCGGTCACCTGGGGCGCAGAGAGAATACCCAGGATCGTCGTGGCCGCTTCCTCGACGCCAGGATCGACCGTCGAGAAGGTCGGAATGTGGAAGCGGCCCTCTTCAATGCCGTCGAAGCCCATGACCTGCACGTCGCCGGGAACCGCAATGCCTTGGCTGCCGAGCGTATAGAGCGCGCCGAGTGCCAACGCGTCGCTGAAGCAGAAGAGCGCGTCGAACTCGACGCCGTCGTCGAGCAGCCGTTGCACCGCCATGGATCCCTCGGCGCGATTGAACTCGCCGACCGTCGCGAACAAGGCGGGGTCGATCGGGATACCGGCCGCGTCCAGTGCCCGACGGCACCCCTCAAAGCGCAGTCGTGGCGTGGCGGTAGGCCCGCTGAGCTGCACTCCCACAACGGCGATCCTGCGCAGTCCGCGTTCAATGAGGTGGGTCGTCGCGGCGGCGGCCGCGCTGACGTTGTCGATGCCGACGTGATGCACCGCGGCTCCGACGAGCCCCTCGGCCTGCTCGCCGACGACGATGAGAGGAGTAGTCGATCGACGGTCGGCGAGATCTTCCACGGTCAGGCACAAAGGGCTGATCACGATACCATCGAGCGCCGGGAAACCGTGGCCCGACATCATCGCGAGCTCAGCACCTCGGTCGGCCCGGGTCTGGGCGACCAGCACGGTGAGGCTGCGCTGCTGGGCGGTCGCGACGAACCCCGAGGCGAACTCGGCGAAGTAAGGCTCCCTGAGGTCGGGGATCGCCAGGGCGATCATGCCGCTTCGACCACTTCGCAACTGGCGGGCCGCAAGGTTGGGCCGGTACCCGAGTTCATCGATGGCCAGCAGGATCTTCTCCCGCATTTCGGCACTGACCCACCCCGTGCAGTCAGTCATCATCGGAAAGTCCGTGAGCCCTTCGACGGTAACCGAGCTGGCAACCGATTGACAACCGATGTGACGGACCCGCCCGGGAGAAACACATGGCTCACCACCCACGCTATAGGCGGGGACCAAGTGCCGATCGTGGCGAGCGGCACTTAGGACCTATGGGGCGACACGCTCGTAAACACCGAGAACGCCGCCGTGTTCCAACGCGTCTGATCAGTCCACTCGCTGGCTACGCACTCCAGACGCCACCGAAGACCCGGCGCCAGTATGCGTTCACCGAGTCGCTGCAGGGGCGGCCTGAATCAATACTGACATAATGTGCATTATCGGATAACGGCGGAAGGGCCGGACCGACCGGGACTGAGGCCGCCCGACGGTCCGGCACGTCATCAGCGGATCGGCGAATGCTCCACCCACGGCTCGACGTCCTCGTACCAGCACGTCTCGGTCGGAGTGTCGAAGCGCGTGACCAGCCGTAGCCGCGGATCGACGGTCATCGTGCCGCGGACGCCGTCGTCGGCCTGATCCTCTCGGGCGCCCGCCGGAACGCACGTCAGCGGTCCTGCAAGCGCTCCCGCAGGTTCACCATCACCGCGACAGCATCGAGAAGGATGCTCACGCCGCCCGGCGTCCGCCGACGGACGGACTGCGCCCACGACGGCGTCGGACTCCCCCGATGCCGGTCCATTGCCGTCCACCCGGGCCATCCGTCGAGGAGCGCAGACCCGTGCGCCGGCGTCAGCCCCTTGTGAGGATCAGGCGAAGTCGGAGATGTCGCCGACGAGGCGGGTGTTGTCCGCGGGGATCGGCTCGACGGCCGCCAGAGCGACCTCGGCCGCGAACTCCTGCACGTTGTAGAGCTTGCCGGCCGACTCGCGACGCGAGCTGATCGCGCCCGGGTTCGCGCGCTCCAGCAGGGTCGCGGTGATGGTGCCCTCGATCATGTCGCCCGAGACGACGACGAACTCGATCCCGCGCTCGGCGAGCTCACCGATCCGCTCGCGCAGGGCGTCCTCGCCGGCGCGCTTGGAGAGCGCGACGGGCTCGTACTCGGGCATCGTGGGCGTGGTCCGGATGAAGTGCGCCTGGTGGCTCGTGACGAACACGACACGGGAGCCCTCGGAGAGCAGCGGCAGCGCCGCGTCGAGCACGGCGACCTGCGAGTCCCGGTTGAGGACCATCGCGTAGTCCTCCCCCATGTTGCTCTCCATGCCGCCGGAGGCGTTCAGGACGAGCACGTCCAGTCCTCCGTACTCCTTCTCGATGCGGGAGAAGAGCTCGGCGCGCGAGTCGGCGTCGGTGAGATCGGCGCCGACGGCGATGGCGGTGCCGCCGGCCTCGACGATCTGCGCGACGAGCTTGTCGGCGCGCGGCGCCTTCGAGCGGTAGTTGACGACGACGCGGGCTCCGGCCTCGGCCAGGTAGCGGACCGTGTCGGCGCCGATGCCGCGGGACGACCCGGTGACGAGAGCGCGCTTGCCGTCGAAGGAGTCGGGGGCGAGGGGATTGGACACGGGTATTCCTCCAGAACGCCGGCTCGGAGACCGGATCGGGCACGATGACGGGCCACGGCCCGACGGAGGAGTCTACCAAGGGCCTCGAGACCGTCGGCGCACCGCCTCTCCCAGCCCTCGTCCGGGGGGCGTTGATAGCCTGGGAATGCTCGTCGAGGGGAAGGAGCACACAGCATGGACGCTGTCACCCAGTACGCGTGGATCCTCTGGCTCGCGCTGATCCTCATCTTCGTGATCGTCGAGATGATCACTCTCGAGTTCACGTTCCTGATGCTCGCCGTCGGCAGCATCGGCGGACTGCTGACCGGGCTGGTCGGGGCTCCCTTCTGGGTCCAGGTCCCCGTCGCGGCCGTCCTCGCCGCCCTCCTGCTGTTCACCGTCCGGCCGCCGCTGCTGCGGCTGCTGAAACGGGGCGGCGATCCCACCCCCAGCGGAGCGGACGCTCTCCTCGGGCTCTCCGGCAGCGTCGTCCTCGCCGGCCCCGGAGCCGGCCAGGTCAAGCTCGCCAACGGCGAGACCTGGACCGTCCGCCTGTCCCCGCTCGTCGAGGACCGCACACTCGGAGTCGGCGAGAGAGTCGTCGTCACCGCCATCGAGGGCGCGACCGCGGTCGTCGTCCCCGCCGAAAGGAGCACACCGTGACACCGTCCTCCGTCGTGACGATCGTCGTCGTCGCCGCCGTCGTCCTCTTCGCCCTGGTCGTCCTCTTCCGAGCGGTCCGTATCATCCCCCAGGCCACCGCCGGGGTCGTGGAGCGCCTCGGCAAGTACCACAAGACCCTTCTGCCGGGCCTCAATCTCGTCGTGCCGTTCATCGACCGGGTTCGCCCGCTGATCGATCTGCGCGAGCAGGTCGTCTCGTTCCCGCCCCAGCCCGTGATCACGGAGGACAACCTCGTCGTCTCCATCGACACGGTCGTCTACTTCCAGGTGACGGACGCCCGCGCGGCGACCTACGAGATCGCCAACTACCTCGGCGCGGTCGAGCAGCTGACCACCACCACGCTCCGCAACGTCGTCGGCGGCCTGAACCTCGAGGAGGCGCTGACCTCCCGCGACAACATCAACGGGCAGCTGCGCATCGTCCTCGACGAGGCCACCGGCAAGTGGGGCATCCGCGTCGGACGCGTGGAGCTCAAGGCCATCGACCCGCCCCTCTCCATCCAGGACTCGATGGAGAAGCAGATGCGCGCCGAGCGCGACCGTCGAGCCGTGATCCTCACCGCCGAGGGCACCAAGCAGTCCCAGATCCTGAACGCCGAGGGTCAGCGCCAGGCCGCGATCCTCGCTGCGGAGGGCCAGGCGAAGGCGGCGGTCCTGCGGGCCGAGGGTGAGGCCAAGGCGATCACCACCGTCTTCCACGCCATCCACGAGGGCCGCCCCGACAGCGAGCTCCTCGCGTACCAGTACCTCCAGACACTCCCCAAGATCGCCGAGGGCAGCGCGAACAAGCTCTGGGTCATCCCGAGCGAGCTCACCGAGGCGCTGAAGGGCATTGGAGGCGCGCTCGGCCAGCGCGGCCAGTCCGCCCCGGCGGTCCGCCCGCAGGACGCGGCACCCTCGTCGGCGCCTGCGGCGTCCGCGCCTACCGCATCCGGGTCCGTCGGCTCCACTCCTGTCGAGCCCGGATCCGACACGTCCGCCCCCGTGGCGCCCGCGACGACCGACGGAGCCCTCGGCTCGGCGCTCACTCCCCCGCCGCCGGCCGTCTAGCCACGGACCCGGTCCGCGATGCGCGCCTCCGAGCCACCCCTCGTCCTGAGCGGGCCGACCCCCCGGGTGATCGCGCATCGCGGGTTCGGCCCGCCGGCCCAGGGCAACACGCTCGCCGCCTTCGAGCGCGCCCTCGCCGCGGGTGCGGATCTCCTCGAGACGGACGCGCGCGCGTCCCTCGACGGGGTCGCCGTGCTCGTCCACGACGCCGAGGTGATCGACCGCTCCGGCCGCCGCCACGTCGTCGCCGCCACCCGGTGGGAGGAGCTCGCCGACCTCCGACTGGCGGGCGGCGCCCGGCTCGCCTCTCTCGAGCAGGCCCTCGCCGCACTCCCCCGCGCGCGCTTCAACATCGACGTGAAGTCGCGGGACGCGATCGACCCGGTCGTCGCGGCGGTGTCCGGCGCCGCCGCCGCGGAGCGCGTCCTGATCACCTCGTTCTCCGAGATCCGTCGAGCAGCGGCCCTCCGCCGTCTTCCCGGCGCCGCGACCTCGGCGTCGGCGGTCCGCTTCGTCGTCGCCCTGGTCGCCGCCCACCTCGGCGCCGCCCTCCCCGTGCGTCTCGCTCTCCGCGGCATCGACGCGCTCCAGGTGCCCGAGCGCGCGCTCGGCCTCCGCGTCGCCGAGCCGCGGATCCTCGCCCGGCTGCGGGTGACCGGCTGCGAGATCCACCTCTGGACCATCGACGATCCGGAGCGGATGGAGCAGCTCCTCGCGCTCGGGATCGACGGGCTCGTGACCGACCGCACCGACCTCGCCCGAGCGGCCGTCGACACCCTCCTCAGCGCCCGTCAGCCAGGCCCTCAGGAACCGCGGAATACGCCTCCGACCTGAGGATTCTCTGGCAATGGCAGGGACGGGAAGACCACCTCCAGGTACGACGTTGACACTGGGGAAGCACAGCGAGAGGAGACCACACAATGGCAGATCGAAGCTTGCGAGGAATGCGGCTCGGATCCCAGAGCCTGCAGAGCGAAGAAGGCGTCGTCTTCTCCCCGCGATCGACGTACGAGTACCACTGCGCGAACTGCGGCCACGACACCGACATGGTGTTCTCGGCCGATGCGGAAGCACCGGAGACCTGGGAGTGCCGCTCCTGCGGTCACGAGGCCACTCTGATGGTGGACTCGAAGCCGGTCGTCGTGGACAAGGGCGAGCAGAAGGCTCCGCGCACCCACTGGGACATGCTGCTCGAGCGTCGGACCCGCGCGGAGCTGGAGGAGCTGCTCGAGGAGCGGCTCGCCTATCTGCGCGCCAGGCGCGGCGAGCACAAGATCGGCGCGTAGCGCCGGTCAGCGGGAACGGCGTCGCGGCTCGCGCGTCCTGAGGACGAACGAGACCATGCCGATGAGACCGGCGGCCAGGAAGTACCAGCCGAGGTCTCGCGCCCACACCAGAGCCGGGGTCGTGGTGGAGCTGAGGGGGACCTCGTCCACCATGGCACCCGGCTCGAACCATGTCAGGGAATCGATCGTCGCGCCGTCCGGCCCGATGATCGCACTCGTCCCGACGGTCGAGATGTTGACCACGCTGCGCCCGGTCTCGATGGCCCGCAGGCGAGCGATCGCGAGCTGCTGGACGCTCTCGTCGGTCCGGCCGAAGTCGGCGTTGTTGGTCTGCCCGAGGATGACCTGGGCTCCCCCGTCGACCATCGCGTTCGTCAGCGCGTCGTCCGAGATGTCGAAGCAGATCGCGATGCCTGCGAGCACGCCGTTCACGTCGAAGACGTTGGGACGGGTGCCGATCGAGTAGTCGCGGCTCACCAGGTCGACCAGGTCCGGAGCGAACATCCGCCAGAACGCCCGGTCCGGCATGTACTCGGCGAACGGGACGGGATGCACCTTGTCGTAGACCTGCGTCGCCCCCTCCCCCGCCTTCCAGAGCAGCGAGCTGTTGTAGAAGACGTCGTCCGAGGGGTTCGTGATCGTGCCCACGATGAACGGCGCGTCCATCGTCCGGCTGAGGTAGTCGAGGACGGCGGCCGACTGGGCGTTCCGGGTCGGATCGATGTCGACGCCGTTCTCGGGCCACACCACCATGTCGACGTCCTGGTCGAGGATCGGCAGCGTCGCCGAGGTGTGGTCCTCGAGGATCTGCCCGCGGTAGCTCTGCGAGAAGAGGCCCGCATCGGAGTCGCCCTGGACGGCGGCGATCCGGGTCGTGCCCTCCGTCGGTGCCGGCCAGGCGGGGAACACCAGCGCCACGATCGCGAAGCCCGCGAGAGCGCTGACGCGAGCGGAGGCCGGGACGGACATCTCGCGGACGGCCTGCGCGAGCACGGCGGCGAGGAACGCGACCACGAAGCCGAGGCCGGCGAAGCCGATCCACGCCGCGAGGCCGGCGAGCGGGCCGAGGGACTGCGAGATCGCGAGGCGGCCCCAGGCGAAGCCGCCGTAGGGCCAGACGCTGGTGATCGACTCGCGCCCGATCCAGAGCGCCGCCAGGAGGGCGGGGAGGCCGACCATCCGGCCGAGCGGTCCCGTCCAGACGCGGTGGCCGCGCGTGGAGACGACCGCCATCAGCCCCGCGGAGAGCGCGAAGAAGATCGCCTGTAGGCCGGCGAGGGCCGCCCACGGGACCGGGCCCAGGTAGAGGGTCAGCCACTCGATGTGGACGCCCCAGAAGACCGCTCCGCCGACGAGGCCGACGAGGGTCCCGCTCCAGAAGCCGCGCCCCGCCAGCGCGAACAGGATCGCCGCGGCGCCCACGATCGCCAGCGGCCAGACGTCGGAGTCGGGGAAGCCTCGGTCGAGCACGGCGCCGCCGAGGGCGGCGAGGGGCAGCGCCACCCACAGCGGAACGGTCCGCCCGTCGGGCGGAGGAGCGACCGGCGTCATGCGACGGTCGAGTACGCGACGATGCCGCGGCGGACCAGGTCGAGGGCGGTCCGGGCCGCACGGCCGACCTTGCCCTCGGCGACGACGGAGAGCTGGTCGAGGAGGTCGATGGTCTGCTTCGCCCAGCGCACGAAGTCGCCGGCGGCCATGTCGGACTCGCGGAGCACCATGTCGAGCGGCATGCCCTTGGCCCACATGTTCATCGACAGCGCCAGGCTCGTCGAGATCGGGTTGCTGCCCGGCAGGCGGTGCTCCCGCTCGACGTCGTCGAGCCGGGCCCACAGCAGCTGGGTCCTCTCCAGCGCCTCGGGGAACGCGCCGCGGGGCAGGAACTGCTCGCCGAGCGTCCCCTCCTCGCGTCGCGGCTCGAAGACCAGGCAGCACGCCATCGCCGCGAGGCCGGCCGGATCGAGCTCCGTCCACGCCTGCTTCCGGAGGCACTCGGCGACGAGCAGGTCCCGCTCCCCGTAGATCCGGCGGAGCGTGCGACCGTTGGGCGTCAGCGAGAGCTCGCCGACCTCGTCCCGGCGGAAGTAGCCGAGCTCGAGCAGCACGTCCGTGATGTGGTCGAAGATGCGGGCGACGGCGCCGGTACGCGAGCGGATCTGGCGCTCGATCTCGTCGGTCTCGCGGCGCAGCTTCCACCAGCGCTCGGCCCAGCGTGCGTGCTGCTCGCGGTCGGAGCAGGCGTGGCACGGGTGCGCCTTCATCCGGCGCCGCAGGCTCGTGAGCTGTCCCTGGCGCTTCTCGCGCTCGGCGTGGGAGGCCGACTCGCCGCGCACCGTGCCCCGGCGCTCGAGGTCGCCGATCTCGCGGCGGATCGCCGCGTACTGCTCGAAGTCGCCCAGGTGGCACTGCATCGCCGTGACGTAGCCCGCCATCGACTCCTCCTGCTGGCGGACCCGGCGGGCGAGATCGACGACGGACCGGTCGGCCTGGAACTGCGCGAACGACGACTCGAGGATCTCGCGCGTGCGCACCCGCCCGAACTGCTCGATCAGGTTCGCGGCCATGTTGTAGCTGGGGCGGAAGCTGGAGTTGAGCGGGTAGGTCCGCCGGGAGGCGAGGGACGCGACCGCCTGGGGGTCCATCCCGCCGCGCCACTGGATCACCGAGTGGCCCTCCACGTCGATGCCGCGTCGGCCCGCCCGGCCGGTGAGCTGGGTGTACTCCCCCGGTGTGATCGGGACGCGCGCCTCGCCGTTGAACTTCTCGAGCTTCTCGAGGACGACCGTGCGGGCGGGCATGTTGATGCCGAGCGCGAGCGTCTCGGTCGCGAAGACCACGCGCACGAGCCGGCGCAGGAACAGCTCCTCGACGACCTCCTTGAAGGCGGGGAGCATCCCGGCGTGGTGCGCGGCGACGCCCCGCTGGAGTCCGTCGAGCCACTCCCAGTAGCCGAGCACCGCGAGGTCCTCGTCGCGGATCGTCCGGCACCGCTCCTCGACGATCGCGCGGATCTCGTCGCGCTCGTGGCGCTCGGTGAGGCGCACGCCCGACCGCAGCACCTGGCGCACGGCCTGGTCGCAGCCCGCACGGCTGAAGACGAAGAAGATCGCGGGGAGGAGGTTCTTGCCGCGGAGGATCTCGACGACCTCCGAGCGCAGCACGAGCTCCTCGGTGCGCTGCTCCGGGTAGCGGCCGCGACCGCCTCGGCCGTTGCGGCCGCCCCTGCCGCCGCGCTCGACCCGGGAGCCGCCCTGGGCCATGCGGGCGAGCTCGGGGTTCACCCGGTTCGTCGCCGCCCGACCGGAGGAGTCGAAGAGGTCGACCAGCTTGCCGCCCACCAGGACGTGCTGGTCGAGCGGGACGGGCCGCTCCTCGGAGACGATGACCTCGGTCTCGCCCCGGACGGTCTGGAGCCAGTCGCCGAACTCCTCGGCGTTCGACACGGTCGCGCTGAGCGAGACCAGCCGCACGCGCTGCGGGAGGTGGATGATGACCTCCTCCCAGACGGCGCCGCGGAAGCGGTCGGCGAGGTAGTGCACCTCGTCCATCACGACGTAGGCGAGGTCGCGCAGGAGGTCCGAGTCGGCGTACAGCATGTTGCGCAGCACCTCGGTCGTCATCACGACGATGCGGGCGCGCGCGTTGACGTTGGAGTCGCCGGTCAGCAGACCGACCTCGGAGGCTCCGTAGTCCTCGACGAACTCCTGGAACTTCTGGTTGCTCAGCGCCTTCATCGGCGTCGTGTAGAAGACCTTGGCCGTCGGGTCCTGCATGGCCAGGTGGATCGCGAACTCGGCCACCGCCGTCTTGCCGGCGCCGGTGGGCGCGGCGACGAGGACGCTGTGGCCGTCGTCGAGAGCGCTGCAGGCCTCGTACTGGAAGGGGTCGAGGTCGAACGCGAGGGTCGAGCGGAACGCCTCGACCCTCGCGTGGCCCTGGCGCGTCCGGAACGCGGCGAACCGCTCGGCGGGAGACGGTCCGGTCACGCGGGCAGGTCGGAGGGGCTGCCGTCGAACACCAGCTGGCGCTTGGCGGCGCGCCGGTCGTGCAGGATCGCGATCCCGCAGGCGAGGAAGAACAGGAAGATGATCGGGATGGCCAGGAGGAACATCGAGATCGGGTCGGCCGCGGGGGTCGCGATCGCCGTGAAGAGCACGATCGCCATGATCGCGATGCGCCACGACTTGAGGATCAGCATGCCGGGGAGGATGCCGAGGAAGTTGAGGAGCACCAGGAAGACGGGCAGCACGAAGGCGATTCCGACGACCAGCACGAGCTTGAGAACGAACTCGTAGTAGATCTTGGCGTCGAGGAAGCTCGCCGCGTTGCTGCCGGTGAAGCTCGTCAGGAGCTCCACGATGTGCGGGAACACGAACCAGCCGGCCGCGCAGCCCGCGAAGAACAGCGGGATGGCGGTGAGGATGAAGCCGAGGCCGTACCGCATCTCCTTGCGGGTCAGGCCCGGGACGAGGAACGCCCAGATCTGGTAGAGCCAGACCGGGCTCGCCAGGACGATGCCCACCGTGATGGCGATCTGCAGCCGCAGGTCGAAGGCACCGGCGATCGTCGGGAAGTTGAGGATCGCCTCCTTGCCCTGGGTGGAGGCCACCTCGGAGATCGGAGCCTTGAGGGCCTCGAAGACCCACTCCGAGACGAACCACCCCGCGACGCACGCGATGACGATCGCGATCGCCGACTTGAAGAGCCTGTTGCGAAGCTCGACGAGATGCGCCCCGAGCGACATGCGCCCGTCGGGGTTCTTCGTCCGCTTCGTCCGTGGCTTCTTCGCTGCCACGGACGTCATTACTTGAGCGGGGACTCGGGCGGCGTGGTGGTGCCGGTGCCGGTGGTCGTGCCGGTGGATCCGGCGACGGTGCCGGTGGTCCCCTCGGTCGACTCACGGCGCTCGGTGCCGTCCTCGTCCTTCATGGTTTTGACCTCGCTCTTGAAGATCCGCATCGACTGCCCGACACTGCGGGCCAGCTGCGGGAGCTTGGGCGCACCGAACAGGAGGAGGATCACGGCGAGGATGATGAGGAGGTGCCACCCCTGGAGGCCAGCGAACATTGCAGACTCACTTCACTTGTCGGTTGCGGTGTACGAGGAGCTTACCCCGTTCGACCCGTCCTGACCGGCGGAGATCGATCCTGTCGCGACGTGCATCACGCCGGCCCTCGTGCGCACGCCTCACGTCGTCGCGATCGGCGAACAGCGACGAGGCCGGCCGGGGCGGCAGGTCGTCCGTCACTCCAGGACTCAGTGTCTCGAGTTTCGCGGTGACCTCGGACAGCTGTCCGAGGAGCACCTTCCCCTTGCGCCAGTAGGAGAGGGCGAAGAGGACCAGCATCGCCAGAGCGCCCAGCGCGAGGCCGAGCCAGATCAGGATCCACGACCACCAGGTCACGACGGCTCCCCCTCGTTCGCGGCGAGCGCGGAGGCCGCCCAGTGCGCGACCGCGGTGCGCGCCTCGGGGGGTGCCACCACGGTGACGAGACCCGCCAACGACGCCACCAGGCGCGTCAGTCCCTCCAGATGGGCGACGCGGAGACGGACGAGGACACCGTGGTCCTCCTCCCCCGGCACGGGATCGGGGAACTCGGCGTCGGCCGCGTAGTCGCCCAGCAGCACGACGGCGCTGGGGGCGACGCGCAGGTCCACGACGAGATCGGAGGCGGAGGCCTCGAAGAGCCGTTCCGACAGGGTCACCTCGTTGCGGCGCCGGACGATCGGCGTCCCCGTGTCGCGGAGGGAGCGCATCCTGTCGACCCGGAACGTCCTGACGCCCTCGCGGAGGTGGTCCCATCCGCGCAGGTACCAGTCCCGATCGACCGATTCGAGCACGAAGGGGTCGACGAGCCGGGACTCGGTCTCGCCGCGGGCGCTGCGGTAGTCGAAGGCGACCTGCGTCGCCGAGCCCATCGCTGTCCGCAGGAGCGCCACAGCGCTGTCCGCGCCCGTGCCGCGCGAGACCGCGACCGCGCTCGGGGCCGAGGAGGCGCCGCGTGCGAGCTTCCCCATCAGCGAGGCGATCCGGTCGTTGCCCTGGTTCTCGGGCAGCGCTGCGAGGTACTGCATGCCGGCGATGAGGGCGGCGGCCTCCCGCGCCGAGAACCTCGGCGAGTCGTCGATCGCGACCTGGTGGGTGAGGACGACGTGGTCGTTCTCCTCGAAGTCGTCCCAGCCGATGTCGAAGAGGTCGTTCGCCTGGTACTGCGCGGTCTCGCCGGGGATGCCCGAGACGGCGATGAGGCGCACCGCGCGGCGCACCTCCTCCTCCGGGATCTCGAAGTGCGCGGCGACCTCGGCGACGGAGACGCGGCCCCGGTCGAGCAGGTAGGGAACGAGGGAGAGGAGGACGGCCAGGCGGTCGCGCGCCTGCAGGGAGCGGGGTCTAGCCACGGGGATCCCCTCCATGGTCGTCCAGGGTGCGGCGGAGGCGGTCGAGGACGCGGCGGCGGAGCTCCTCCGGCTCGAGCACCCGCACCTCGGGACCGTGACCGGCGAGCTCGTCCGCGAGCACGTCCGGGTCGGTGTAGTGCAGGCGCAGCAGGCCCTGACCCTCGCCCTCGGCCTCGGCACGCCCGCCGAGACGGAGGGCGGCGTCGGAGTCGGGGGCGACGCGCAGCAGCGCGCTGTTGCGCTGCAGGATCTCGTCGAGCTGGGCGAGAGCGGTCGCCGCGTGGTCCCCCTCCGCGGGAGGCGCGGTGCGGCCGGTGGAGGCGACCGGCCCGACGATCCGCGACAGGAGGAAGGTCCGCGTGCCCTCGGCGCCCTCGTCCCAGCCGTGGAGGTGCCAGCGCCCCTGGTGGTTCACCAGGGCGCGGGGCTGCACGGTGCGCACGCGCGGCTCCTCGCCGCCGGGCTTCAGATAGGGGAAGCGGACGACCTGGCCGCGGTCGAGCGCGGCGTTGAGCGGCTCGAACGAGGACTCGCGAACCCGGATCGAGGGGCTGATGCCGATGACGGGGTCGACGGACTCGACCCCGATCGAGCGCAGCTTGATCAGCGCGCGCCGCGACTCCGCCGAGAGCGTCCCCTCGCGCCAGACCGCCCCGGCCAGGCGGAGCAGCGCGAGCTCCTCCGGATCGAAGGTCAGGTCGGCCGGGAGGTCGTAGCTGCGCTTCGCGATGCGGTACCGGACGGTCTGGGTGTTGCCCGGATCGCCCGGGGCGTCGACCGTCTCGATCGGGATGCCCAGCTCGCGCAGGTCGTCCTTGTCGCGCTCGAACTGGCGCTCGAGCGAGGTCCGGTCGCCCCGGCCCACCCGCTGCCGGTAGCCCTGCACCGTGGAGAGGACATCGGCCTTCGTCAGTCCGTTCTCGGCCGCGACGAGCGCGAGCACGAGGTTGAACAGACGCTCCTCGGCCGGGACGCGGCTCGAGGACGGGGCGTCGGAAGGCACGCCCTCCAGTCTAGGGCCGGGCCCGGTCAGACCTTTCCGAGGATGTCGGCGACGAAGATCAGCGTCGCGCCGCCGGGGATCCCGCCCTGAGGGGAGCCCTGGTCGCCGTAGCCCTGGTCCGGCGGGATGACCGCGATGACCTGGGATCCGACGGGCTGGCCGATGAGGGCGTCGGCGAATCCGGCGATGACTCCACCCTGGGTGGTCGAGCCGTCGGCGGCCGTGAAGACGGCGGGAGCGCCCTTCTCCCAGCTGGAGTCGAACACCTTCCCGTCGCTCCACTGCCAGCCGGTGTAGGCCACGACGACCTGGTCGCCCTCGGCGACGACGTCGCCGTCGCCCTTCTTGAGCTGGGCGATGCGGAGGTCGGTCGGCGCGTCGCCGGAGGGCTTCGCGAGCCCCGGGCGTCCGTCGTCGCCGAGCGTCACCGTCGGGAAGCCGTCGGGCGCGGGCTGGGCGTCGCCGTTCGCGCGGGCCAGCGAGGCCTCGCGGACGTCCGCGACGAGCACGAGCGTGTCGTCCTCCGAGATGCCGAGCTGCGACGAGGACTGGCCGAAGCCGTCCTCGGGGGCGATCGCGATGGCGACGCGCGAGCCGACCTGCGTGCAGAGGAGGCCCTCGTTCAGGCCGACGAGCCCGGCTCCGCCGACGCCGAAGCGGGCGGTGCTCGACCCGTCGTAGGGCGAGGTCTCGAGGACCGTGCCGTCCGCTCCGTTGACCAGGGTGTAGTCGATGGTGACGAGCTGGCCCTTCTCGAGCGGTGCGCCCGAGCCCTCGATGAGGGTGCTGACCTGCGTGCCGTCCGCCTTCAGCGGCGTCGGGACGCTGACGTCCGGCTTCGCTCCGAAGTCGCCCGTGGCGCTGACCGCCGCCGAGGAGTCGCCGGAGGAGAACGGAGCGTCGCAGTCCGCCTGCGAGGAGGACGCGGTGCATCCGGTGAGAGCGGCGACGATGCCGATGCCGGCGATGAGCGCGGTGGTCCTGCGCACGGGTCCTCGATTCGAGAGAAGGGGAGCGGTGACGCCCGGGGTGGAGACGGCCCGGAGGCCGGGAACAGCTTAGAGGATGCCCTCGTCGTCGGGCTCCGCGGTCTCCTCGCCGAACCCGCGGGCCCGGGAGAGCTCGGCGCTGGTGGCGGACTCGCGGACCCGCTTGCGCAGGCTCTTGGGGCTCACGGCGCGCTCGCCGAGCGCGCCGGGGGTCCAGGCCTCCACGTCCTCGTCGCTGAAGTCCGTCTTCGACGGGCGCCGCTTGAGCTCGGGGAGCACGGTGTCCGGAGCGAGCCGGCGGGCGGTGATGAGGAAGCCGGTGTGGCCGATCATCCGGTGGTCCGGCCGGACCGCGAGGCCCTCGACGTGCCAGCCGCGGACCATGGTCTCGTTCGACGACGGGTTCGTGAACAGGCCCGAGGCGCGGATCGCCTCCGCCGTCCGCGAGAGCTGCGTGACGGTGGCCACGTAGCAGAGGAGCACTCCCCCGGGCGTGAGTGCCTCGGCGGCGACGTCGAGGCACTCCCAGGGCGCGAGCATGTCGAGCACGACGCGGTCGGCCTCGCCGGACGGGACCGTGCCGGGCAGCGCCTCGACGAGGTCGCCGACGGTGACGCTCCAGTTGTCGGGCGTGTAGCCGAGGAAGGTCTCGATGTTCGCCCGTGCGACATCCGCGAACTCCTCGCGCCGCTCGAACGACGACAGCCGACCGGTCGGACCGACCGCCCGCAGCAGCCAGAGCGAGAGCGCGCCGGAGCCGACACCGGCCTCGACCACGCGGGCGCCGGGGAAGACGTCGGCGAGGGCGAGGATCTGGGCCGCGTCCTTCGGGTACACGATCGCCGCGCCGCGGGGCATCGACATCACGAAGTCGGCGAGGAGGGGGCGCAGCGCGAGGTGCTCGACGCCGACGGTGTTGGTCACCACCGAGCCGTCGGGCAGCCCGATCACCGTGTCGTGCTCGATGCCGCCCCGGTGCGTGTGGAACACCTTGCCGGGAACGAGCGTGATGGTGTTCATCCGCCCCTTGGGTCCCGTCAGCTGGACGCGGTCCCCCGCGCGGAAGGGGCCGGAATGCTGCAGTGCCTCACCGGTCATCGGCGGGCCTCCGTCTCGGTCGTGGCCGGGCCGGAGCCGCGGCGATCGGCGTCCCGCACCAGCTGGAGCTGGATCCCGCCGCTCCCTATGCCCTCTGGCCCACTCTCGCGGGCCGCACCGTCGCGGACCTCGCGACGGTGTCCTCCGAGCACCGCGGCTCCGGCCCGGCCACGACCGAGACGGAGGCCCGCCGATGACCGGTGAGGCACTGCAGCATTCCGGCCCCTTCCGCGCGGGGGACCGCGTCCAG